>PXDE01000099.1 GCA_003566475.1 PVC group bacterium
CGCGCCCCGCCTCCTGCTAACCAGCGGCACCGCCGCTCTGCTCCCACGACTTGTCCGACGTAGCTTCCGAGCAAAGTCGGACTCCACTCCCCACACCCGTGGCAACGTCGCCTCCCCCGCGCCGCGCCCCCACTTCCGCCCCCCCCGTACGGTGCCCACATCCACCACGCCTCCGAGCCTCATCTGCTCGAATGCAAGGCCTGACCCCTTCTGCCCGCGCCACCCGTTACCTGCGGACAACGCACTGCGACTTGTTCTTCGCGGATGCAGCAATTCTCGTGGAGGGCTCTGCAGAGCGGATGCTCATTCCTCATTTTGTCCGGACGGGATTTCCAAAGTTGGACCAAAGCTATATCTCATTGCTTGAGATTGGTGGAGCACATGCACACCGCTTGAAGCCCTTGCTCGATACTCTCGGTCTCTTGGCATTGGTCATCACGGACGTTGATTGTATCCAGAAGTCTTCCGCATCTAAAGCATTCCCCGAGCGCGGCAAAGGATACCGAACGGGGAATGCAACGCTCAAGACGTGGGTGCCCAAGAAAGAAGCCTTGGACGACTTACTGGATCTTTCCGACACGGAAAAGGAAACAGAAGACCATCTTGTTCGGGTAGCCTACCAAGGCCCAGTCAGCGTCGAATACAAACAGGGCGAGGTCGAAGAGTTGGCGTTTCCGTATACGTTTGAAGATTCATTGGCGCTTACCAATGTGGAGCTGTTCAGGGAATTTGACGATCCCGTTGGCCTGTTGAAGAAGCTCAAGGCTGCTCTCGGAAAAGACACGCTCGAAGATGCCAGAAAGGAGATGTTTGCCAATCTGGAGAAAGGCAGCAAAGGAGAGATGGCGCTAGAACTGCTCTACCTGACCGAACCAGAGAATATCGAGCCGCCAGCCTACATCGTCGATGGCCTCAAATGGCTACAAGACGCTCTGGATGCACGGAAAGTAGAAGCGGTCATTCCCGGACCCACTGAGGTGAATGATGCCTAAACCCGACGCCAGCGAAGACGAACTGAGGCGGACAATTACCACTTGTCTCGACTTGGACAATCCAAGGAGTTTCTTTCTCTACGCGGGAGCTGGCTCCGGCAAGACAAGGGCAGTGGTCGAGGCGATGAAGATATTTCGCTGCCGGTACGGTACGCGGTTCCGGCAGTCGGGCCAGAAAGTAGCCGTGATAACCTACACAAATGCCGCGTGTGACGAGATCAGGCGCAGAATCGATTTCGACCCCATTTTCGAAGTTTCTACGATCCACAGCTTCGCGTGGGAACAAATCCGTTCGTACCATAAGGATATATCCGCTTGGCTTCGCCTTCGTCTAGCGCAGGACATCAAGGAGCTTCAGGAGAAGCAAGCAGCAGGTCGAGCTGGAACCAAGGCCGCCGCTGAACGTGAAGTGCAAATTGCGTCGAAAGAGAAACGGCTTCAGCATCTCTACACAATCAAGCAGTTTACCTACAACCCGAATGGCGAGAACATAGGAAAGAACTCGCTCAACCATGCAGAAGTGATAGCACTTTCAGCGTCCTTTATCGCCGAAAGACCCCTTATGCGGCGGGTCATGATCCGAAAGCATCCGGTGTTTCTCATCGATGAAAGCCAGGACACACAGAAGGATTTGATCGATGCATTCTTCGGACTTCAGGCGGAATACCCGGACGAGTTCTGTCTTTCCCTGTTCGGCGATACCATGCAGCGCATTTATGCAGACGGAAAGGTCGGATTGGAGGAGGCCGTCCCGGATGATTGGCAGCAGCCAGCCATCACCATCAACTACAGATGCCCACAGCGGGTTATACGGCTACTCAATAGAATAAGATCAGAAGCGGATGGCGCTGAGCAGAAGCCTTGCGACGGTGCCATTGAAGGAGCTATTCGGCTCTTCTTGGCCGGGGATGGTGATGACATTGACAAAGCAGCAGTCGAGGCGAGCGCGGCCAAGTGTATGGCGGAAGTTACTTCCGACGAGAAATGGGCAGATTGGCGATCGGTGAAGGTGCTTACGCTCGAACATCACATGGCTTCGCGCAGAGGCGGATTCGATCGTTTCTTCGAACCGCTCTACAAGATTTCCAAGTTCAAGACGGGACTTCTTGATGGAACGCTAAGCGGGCTTGCCTTTTTCGCGCAGCAGGTCTTACCTTTGATCCGCGCCCGGCAATTTGAGGACAGATTTGCGGTGGCTCAGGTTGTAAAGGACTTTTCGCCGCTCATCTCTCCGGACAGCCTGAAAGAAAGCAAGGCGTCATTGGAGGATGTCCGCTCGGCTGGGCGCTGCGTGGAGGAACTATACGCCCTTTGGGACAACGACGCCGATCCTACGCTATTGGAGGTTCTCGCAAAGATTGATGACAGCGGCCTCTTCGCTATCCCCGAAGTATTTGCCCCGATTCTGTACCGCGCAACTCCGGCGCAGGAGGCCGAACAGGCTGCCGCCGAGGATGCAGAGGACGATAGGAACCCTGCGGTAGATGCTTGGGAAGAAGCTCTCTCTGCCCCGTTTAGTCAACTGCAGTCCTATGTGGATTACATATCCGATGATTCCCCATTTGGAACGCATCAGGGCATCAAGGGGCTTCAATTTCCAAGAGTTATGGTGATTCTGGACGACAGCGAAGCCCGAGGGAATTTGTTCCAGTATGACAAGCTGTTTGGGGCAAAAGCCCCAACGGCGACAGACATGAAGAACGAGGCGGACGGGAAAGAGACCTCCATAGACAGAGTTCGGCGGTTGTTCTACGTGACGTGCAGTAGAGCACAGGAGAGTTTGGCCGTGGTCATCTATACGAATGAGCCGGATAAGGTCGCGACCCATTTATCGAAGATTGGCTGGTTTCAGGACGACGAAATCATCAGGATGTAAGAGCAGAAGTGCGAGCGTTACTAACAGTATCATGGTAATCTGGACCTAAGCGGCATATCGGGTTGTTGGTACCTCGAAGAAGGAGCGGATGAGATGCGGCGACTTCTGGAGAAAGCGCATGTGGCTCATCACCTCCTTGCGGAGATTAGCCGGGGTCGGACCTGGGTAATGCCTTGCGTCTGAGCACGATGGGCCTCCGGAAAGGGCGGAGATTAGCCGGGGATTAGCCGGGGTCGGACCTGGGTAATGCCTTGCGTCTGAGCACGATGGGCCTCCGGAATGGGTGCTGTAGTGGCTTAGCGTGGCCATTCTGGCCCCGAAATGGGGCGAATCAGGCCGCACCGGCGCTTCCCAGTAGGCGGCGGTGCTCCGCCAGGAAGGCCGGGTTTGGGGCGATGGCTTCTGGAGGCCATCGGAGCGGCTGGCCCTCGTAGGCGCCGAAGTTCGCGTCGAGGATGGGCTGGGCCAGGCGGTCCCGGAGGGCGGGTGACAAGAGCAGGCGGTAGTCGGCGTCGAAGGCGATGAGGTGCAGGTCGAAGGCGGCGTCGTGGAGGCGGGAGAGGGCGAGGCCGTTGCGGACGTTGAGGCGCTCGGCCGGGTGGCTGTGCCAGGGGGCGCCTATCGGCGCCGGGATTGGGGATTGGGGATTGGGGATTGGGGATTGGGGATTGGGGATTGGGGATTGGAGATTGGGTAGGCAGGTCCGTGGTCCCTGGCTTGCCCTCCGTAGCCACGCCGGGCGGGGCGGAGGAGGGTCGTTGGTCCGTAGCCGGCGGAGGGGGGAGGCCGTCTCGTCATGGCTCCCAATACCCCGCCTTCCGGGGCAGCACCCAGCGGATGCCGCCTCGCGGGTCGGGGACGTCGCCGAGGTAGCGGGGGATGACGTGGATGTGGGCGTGGGCGATGGTCTGGCCGGCGGCTTCGCCGTCGTTGAGCCCGATGTTGAACCCGGCCGGGCGGTGGCGTTCGGCCAGGATGGCGCGGACCTGACGGACCAGGGCCCAGGCGTCGGCCTGCTCGGCCTCGGGCAGGTCGTAGAGGGAGCGGACGACCCGGAGCGGGACCACCAGCGTATGGCCCTCGCTCACCGGGAAGCGGTCGAGTAGAGCCGGGGTCGGACCAGGGTAAAGCTTTCCTGTTCAGCACGATGGCCTCCGGAAGGGGTGCTTTATGAGGCTTAGCGGGGCCATTTTGGCCCCGAAATGGGGCGGATCAGGCCGCGCCGGCGCTTCCCAGTAGGCGACGGTGAAAGAGCCGGGGTCGGACCTGGGTAAGGCCTTGCTTCTGAGCACGCTGGGCCTCCGGAACGGGTGCTGTAGAGGCTTAGCGGGGCCATTTGGGCCCCGAAATGATGCCGATTAGGCCGCATCGACCGTCCCGAGCAGGCGGCGGTGCTCCGCCAGGAAGGCCGGGTCCGGGGCGATGGCTTCTAGGGGCCAGCGGAGCGGCTGGCCCTCGTAGGCGCCGAAGCTGGCTTCGAGGATGGGCTGGGCGAGACGGTGGCGGAGTGTGGGGGAGAGGAGCAGGCGGTAGTCGGCGTCGAAGGCGGGGCGGCTCTGCCGCAGGGACTGGGGACTGGGGATTGGGGACTGGGGATGCGGGATACGCGATACGCGATGCGGGATGCGGGATACGCGATGCGGGATGCGCGATCCGACTTCGCTCGAAAGCTACGTCGGACGAGTCGCGGGATGCGTGCGGTCAGTTCGCACGGGCTTCAGAGGCCCTCCGTTTCGTGGCCTTCGCTTGCCCTTCGAAGCCCCGCCGGGGGGGGCGAAGTGGGGTGGTTGCCGGTCAGCCTGGATCCCAGAGCCTGCGGATGGGGCAAGTTACGGGGCGAAATCAGGGATGGCGCGGACCATGAACTCGTCAAAGAGGGGCACCGTGAAGGCGAGGTCGCCATGGGCTGGGGATCTCTACCGATTTATACGGCAAGTCGAGTATAAATGGGTAAACTCGATATAGATGGCCTTCAAGCCCGACACGCTGTCCGGGGTGCGGCCCATCCGACGGGCCAGGTCGATCACCACCGGGTTCCCGTGCCGCAACTGGCCGAAGGACAGCTTGTGGTAGAGGTTCAGCGCGAGCCGCAGCTCCTCGCGCGTCCATCCCCTCCCGCGAAGCGGGGGGTGGGTTGGGCGGCCCTGGCTCATGGTGGCCAGGCTAATGGAGAGGAGGGGCGTCGGCAACCGCAGAACCGCAGAATGTTGAATGTCGAATGTCGAACGGGGGGGATGGGCTGGCTGCGGACTTCACGGCAGCGGAGTGCCGTGGCTACACCGGGCCGCGGGATGCTGCCGCCCTTTTTGTGCTGCCTGTGCCTCCTGTGGCCAATCGGCGGCTTCGCGCGGGTCGGGGACGGTTCGGCGTCGGGTCGGGGGCGGCCAAACGCTTGGCGCGTTCGGCCACGGGATTCGCTCGGGCCACGCGCAGCCACCTCCTTGGCGTCGGTGGCTACGGGCTTCGCGCGGGCCGGGGGCGTCGGTGGTGGGCTGGGTTCAGGGGGCGGTGGCGGGCGTCCAGCGGGCGAGGGGGCAGGCGGTGACGCGGTCGTGGAGCGGGTAGGGGTCGCCCCGGCCGGGATGGAGCACCCACAGGTGGGCGAGGCCGAGATCGTCCAGGGCGACGCGCATCGAGGGGGTGAGCCGGGGCGCCTCGGTCGCCTTGAACTCGAAGCCGAGGGGTCGGCCGCCCCGGAAGACCACCAGATCCACCTCCGCCCCCCGCTGGGTGGCCCAGAAGAAGGCCTCGCGGTCTCCGAGGCGGGCCAGCACCTGCTCCAGCGCGAACCCCTCCCACGAGGCGCCCAGGCGGGGATGGGCGAGCAGGCCCTCCAGCCCGGCCACGCCCAGAAAGTGATGCAGGATCCCGCTGTCGCGGAGGTAGAGCTTGGGGGACTTGACCTGACGCTTGCCGAGGTTGGCGTGCCAGGGGGGAAGTTGCCGGAGCACGAACGCGCCGGCCAGGATGTCCAGATAGTGCCGGGCGGTGCGGGGGGCCACGTCGAGGCCCCGGGCCAGTTCGGATACGTTCAGAACCTGGCCGTGGTAGTGGGCGGCCAGCATCCAGAACCGACGCAGGGCGGCGGCGGGTACCCGGATGCCGAGCTGGGGAATATCGCGTTCCAGAAACGTCTGCACGAAACCGTCCTGCCAGCGGCCCGCCGCCCCGGCGCTCCGGGCCAGGAAGGCGGGGGGGAAACCTCCCCGGATCCAGAGCCGATCCATCTGGTCGGCCCCCACCTCATCCAGACCGAGGCCTGGCACGGGCAGGAACTGGATCCGGCCCGCCAGGGATTCGGACACCCCGCGCACCAGGTCGGGCGACGCGCTGCCCAGCAGGAGGAACCGGGCCGGGACGTCCGGGCGGTCGCACAAGGGGCGAAGAAGGGCGAACAGCTCCGGCATCCGCTGGATCTCGTCGATCACCACCAGCCCCCGAAGAGAGGCCAGAACCTTTTCCGGCATGGCCCGAAGCCGTTCCCGGCCGGAGACGGTTTCGAGGTCGAACCAGGCCACATCCTCCCGACCCTCGACGAACATCCGGGCCAACGTGGTCTTCCCGACCTGGCGAGCGCCCAGCAAGGCCACCGCCGGCGATTCCGCGCACCGCACGGCCAGCTCCTCAAGGAGCCGGGTTCTGATGATCAATTCATGTTGCATATCGGTACTTTACCGCACGATTTTCAACATGCAAGCTTCGCGCGGGTCGGGGGCGTGGGCGTCGCGGAGCGCTCCGAGCAGCTCCTCCGCCTCCAGCGGGAATTCAGTCGCCCCTAGGAGGATCCGCCTTGAAGGTTGCACGGTACCGAAACGCCTCCGGGGCGTGGGCATAGGTCTTCTCGTCCTTCTCCTTGGAGGGCGTGGTGATGCCGGGCCCGGTCTCGACGGTTCGCCGCACGGTCAAGGTGACGGCCGGCTGGATCACGAGCGCGCTCTCGGGTCCATGCTCGGGCTGGAACCCTCCGACCGGCGTTCCGGAGAAGGACACCTCCAGTTCCAGCCGGACGCCTCCCGTCACCGGGAACTCACCCAGCGGTTCGGCCCGGTCGGTTCTGAGACTCACGGGGATGGACCGGAAACGGATCTCCCCGTGTCGCCGAACGTAGCTTGGGCCGTCAACGATGAGGCTCTCTCCGCTCAACGCCCAGGTCCCCTTCTCGAAACTGCAGGGGAAGTACTGATAGAGGGCATGGGCATCCAGGCCGACCGCAAGGTTCTTAAGGGTCCTGCGGAATGCGGCCACGGGTCCCTCGAACACGAGGAGCCCGGGCGAAAGACCTTCGTCCGGCTGGCGCAACAGCTTGACGATCTCTCCGTTGACGAGCCGGAGTTGCCTGGCCAGGTTGGGCATGACCTGGTCGGCATACAGTCTGGCCGCGACCTCATCCACATCCTCCCGCCCAGGAAGCATGCGGCGCACCCATCTGGTGAACCGATCGCGCATCGCCGCCTCGTCCACCCCCAGCTCGGCGGCGGCCAGATCCGCGACGGCTTTCTCCATAAAGCCATCTGGAAAGAAAAACGGGATCTCCTGCCGGCTATGCCGCGCCGGCACGTTGAAGGTCTGGAGCTGAAAGGGTCTCGCCTCCGTGACCTTCTGTTCGTCCTTCGAGAACTTCACCACGTAGGTCGGATGCCGTCCGGGCTGGGTCGGCGCGACCCCGTGGGCGACCAGGCAGTGAAACCACATCATCCCGAAATCCGCCGATGGGTAATCGCCGGAGGATTCGTAGACGGGCGGTCCGAGCAGGTCGCGCACCTCGTCCTGCGTCATGCCGCGCTGGACCCGGTCGAAGACCGTCGGGTCGGCGGCAGGTTCGGAGGATCCGACGAGCGCCGACCCGGCCCACACCAGGAGCGCCGCCGCGGTACCGGGGAGCGTTCCTCCTCGCCTCGGGAGATCGCGTGTCGTGCCCATGTTGTCTCCTGGTTGCCAGGCTACGCCTTACGTACCCATCAGCAAGTGGTCAGCGAAACGCCTGGGAGTCAGCTCTCTTCAGGACTTCAGGTTGGGTTGACATGGGAAGGCTAGGCCGTTTGTCGGGGATGCGTCAACCGTCCTTCGGGGGTGACGGCGTCTTCGGGTCAGCAGGGCGGCCATACCCTTGGCGTGTCGGCCGTAGCCTTGCGGAGGCGCGGCGGGCGTAGCTACGGGGCGCGGTAGTCCGAAGGATCCTCGCGGACGGCCTGCGCGTCACGGCCTGCGGGGAGCGGCTCGATGACCACGCGCAGGCGGGCGCCGAGGGCCCGGGCCACCTTGCGGAGCATGCGCAGGGAATGGCCCTCGTAGGCCGGCGACTCCAGGCGGCTGACCTGCTGCTGGGACGTGTGCAGTCGCTCGGCGAGCTGCTTCTGGCTGAGCCCCGCCCGCTCCCGCAGGCTCGCGACCTGAAGCGACACGTCCCACGCCTCGCCCGCGTCCCGGAAACGGGCGGCGAACTCGGGATCCCGGAGGTGCTCCTCCAGATACTGGTCGAAGTTGGTCTTGCTCATCGGGCTCTCCGTTCTTCCCAGTCCCGCTTGCGGGCCCTGGCCGTTTCAAGATCCTGGCTCGGAATGGACCGCGCCTTGTTCCGGATTCCGTGGACCGCAATGATCCGCCGACCGGCCCGGAAGAACCACAGCACCCGGGTGTTGAGCTTCCCCACGTGGCGCAGCTCGAACAACCCACCGCCGAGTGCCTTGCAGAGAGGCTCCCGGTGGTACTGACGGTTCCGGAGTTTGGCCAGCCCCGCCATCGCCGCCGCGAAATCGCCCGAGTCCGACGCTTCGAGGTGGTCGAGGAAGTCCCGAACCGGGCAGCTCCCATCCACAGTCTCATAGAACTCTACACGGAATTCCATCGCCCTCAACATCAAATTTGGTGTTTTGCCTTCGTGTCTTCCATTCTCGTCAGGTCCGTGCCTTTCCGAGAGAAAAGGTGCACAACGCTAGCCCGCTGACCGTCAGGAGCATGACCGGCTTGTGGGGACGGGGCGTCCCATCGGCCGGCCGTATGCCCGTATGGAGGGCCTGGAGCCGGGCGGCGTAGTCCTGGAGTCAGGTGGCGGCGGCGACGAGGGCTTCGGGATGGGTGCGGGCGATCTGGAGGAGCCGGAGCGCGGCGCCGCTGGGGTTCCGCGTCCCCGACTCCCAGCTCCGGGCGGTGACCGTCGGCACGTTGAGCAGGCGGGCGAACTCCTCCTGGGTCATGTCGAGATCCCGGCGGATGCGGCGGATGGTCTCTGGGGGGATGCCATGCACCGGCTGCGGAACCGGTACCCTCCGCACCCGGCCCGCCTGCGACCGTTCGCCGGTGGCGTGGGCGTGGGCGTCGCGGAGCGCTCCGAGCAGCTCCTCCGCCTCCAGCGGGAATTCCTTCGTGTTCTGGCTCATGGTTTGTAGTCCCTTTGTACCGATACATGGTAGCACGAGTTCCTCGTGCGGGCAAGGGTTGCGGAGTCGAATGGGGATTGGGGGTCCGGGATTCGGGATGCGGGGAAACCGAAGATTGACGGTTGACGATTGACGAAGTGAGAAGGGAGGGCGCTCCGTCGCGTCTCGCTATCGCTATCGATTCTCGCGGCTCGGATGGGGGGCGCGGAGCGACGGGGTGGGTAGAGCAGCCTTCCGCACCTTCGCGGGTTCTCTCTCCTGACCGACGGCACCCACCCCGCCCTGCGGGCACCCCTCCGGTGGAGGGGAGAGGGGCGGCCCGGGATCGGATCAGGCGCGGCCAAACGCTTCCGTCTTCGCCCTGCGGGCTACGCCGCGACACGTGGCGCGTTCGGCTACGGGCTTCGCGCGGATCGCGTCGTTCTCGGGCGCGGCCACGTCCTGGGTGGACGTAGCTACGGGCTCCGCGCAGACCTCTTGCGGCGGACGACGGGATGCTTGACACCCGTAACGCCTCGGGTTACGGTATGGCCATGATCAGGAGTTTCCGGCACAAGGGGCTTGAGCGTTACTTCGTGAAGGGCACCCGGGCCGGGATTCGGACCGATCACGAGAAGCGGATCCGGCTGATTCTGGCGCGGCTGGATGCCTCCACCTCGCCACGGGATATGAATCTGCCAGGATTGAGACTGCATGAGCTGGCCGGGGGCCGGAAGGGTACCTGGTCGGTCAGCGTGAGCGGGAACTGGCGTATCACCTTCAGGTTTGAGGGCGAGGATGTCGCCGCTGTGGACTACGAAGACTATCACTAGAGGGAAAGCGACCATGAGAATGCACAACCCGCCCCATCCCGGGGAGATCCTGCGCGAGCTTTGCCTGGCCCCGCTGGGGATCTCGGTCACCGGCGCCGCCGAGGCGTTGGGAGTGAGCCGCAAGACGCTCTCGGCGATCCTGAACGGCCGGGCGGGGATCAGCCCCGAGATGGCCATCCGCCTGGCCAAGGCCTTCGACACCTCGCCGGAGAGCTGGCTGCATCACCAGATGCAGCACGATCTCTGGGAGGCCGGGCTCCGCGCGAAGGATCTGAAGGTCCAGGAACTGGTCACGGCCTGAGGGGGGCCGCCCAGCCCGCGTCCATCCCCTCCCACCGGCATCCGTGTCCATCCGTGTCCATCCGTGGTTCCTCCTCTTCTCTCCCGTCCACGCTCTTTGCGGCCTTTGCGTTCCTTGTGGCCAATGATCCTCCCATCCGCAGGTCAGGCGCCGCCCGGGACCGTGCGCCGGGCGCGGATCTGGCGGGGGGACTGGCCGTAGACCTTGCGCAGGGTGCGGTTGAACTGGGAAAGCGACTGGAAACCCGCCTCGAAGGCGATGTCGGTGATGGACTTCCCCCGGAGGAGCAGCAGGTCGTAGGCCCGCTCGGCCCGGAGCCGGGCCAGATACTCCCGGAAGGTGAGCCCGGTCGCCTGGTGGAACACCCGCGACAGGTGGCTGGGGCTGACCCCGCAGGCCTCGGCCAGATCCTCCAAGTCAAGATCCTCGACGAAGGCCCGCCGATGGATCTCCCGCACGGCGCGGACCACCAGCCCCGGCAGGACATGGGCGCCGGCCTCCGCCTGGGCCCCCAGCCGGGAGGCGATCCGCTGGATCCCGGCCGCCAGCACCCGGAGGCCGGCCTCGATCCGGTCCGGGGCGATGCGGAGGGTCGGCCCGAGCAGGCGTCCGATGGCCGGGCGGTCCAGATGGGCCTCGGCCCGCCGCAGCAGGTGCTCGATCCGGGCCACCTCCGCGCGGTCGGCCTCCCGGCACCGGGCCCCGGTGAGCCGCAGCATCCCGACGGTCAGGCCGCGGACCTCCACGGCCACGGCGGCCTCGACGAGCCCGGCGTCGCAGACCCGCCAGACCGGCTTCCGCTCGGCCTCGGCGAAGACCTGCCGCACGGTGACCTCGCAGAGCCGTCGGCCCGCCGCCCCGGACTGGACCGCCCGGCACATCGGCGCGGCCGGGCACCGGACCCGATGGTCCGGATTCTGGCCCGACGGATCGACAAGCTGAACGTCGAGGCCGCTGACCAGGGAGAAATCCGCGAGAAGCTGCGCAACCTCCTGCGAATCAGCGATTTTTCGGAACAGGGCGGGCTGGATGACCATGGACATACGAAGGTCACGCTAATCGAATCATCATAATTTGACCACAAGAAATGCGTTGTCGGCACAAATTTTGCGGAGCAGGGGAGGGCCGAGGGGTGTAGGGTGTGCGGAATCAACAAGCAAGTCATTGTCACGAACCCAGGAGATCACGATGTCTGACCCGACCCGAGCCACGAAGATGCGCACCTGCGCCCAGGTTCCGTTCCCGGTTCCGCCCGATACGGCCGAGCTGTTCGAGGCGGCGCCGTCGGTGACCCTGGCCGGGACCACCGAAGAGCTGATCGAGCTGGCCGTCCGCGACGCCGTCCACGGCATGCACGAGGTGGCCTACGACGTGCCCGGGAAGGGCAGGGTGGTGGAGGCCCGGGTGTGCCGGGTGAAGAACGGCATCTGCGCCAACTACACCGAGGCCTACATGCGGCGGCGCGACCCCGACTGCATGGTGATCGGGGACGACCTGCCCACGGACAAGCCGTCCTACGACCAGCGGTACGGCCAGCCGTTCGAGCCGGTCCGCCGGGAGACGTTCGAGTGGCTCAAGACCCAGCGGCTGGCGGTGTTCCCGTTCTACGCGGGTGTGCAGGGCAAGGGCACGGCCGCCCTGGCCGTCGCCCCGGACAACGCCGGGTTCTTCGCCCTCGGGCTGGCCATGCTGCAGGGGATCATCCCGGCCGACGAGCTGCCCGAGGACTTCGCCCCGGCGGCCATCATCTACGTGGCCCCGCCGTTCCGGCACACCCATTTCGAGGGCCGGCAGATCGTGGTGCACAACCGCGGCGAGGATCTGCACGAGCTGTTCAGCTACAACCTCTACCCGGGGCCGAGCGCCAAGAAGGGCATCTACGGGGTGCTCCTGAACATCGGCGAGTCCGAGCAGTGGGTGACCATGCACTGCTCGACGGTGATGGTGGTGACCCCCTACGAGAACCGCCTGGTGATCTCCCACGAGGGGGCCAGCGGCGGGGGCAAGAGCGAGATGCTCGAGCAGATCCACCGCAGCAGCGACGGGTCGCTCCTGATCGGGCGCAACCTGGTCGACGGCGACGAGCGCGCGCTGGTGTTGCCCCGGGGCTGCGAGCTCCGGCCGGTGACCGACGACATGGCCCTCTGCCATCCGTCCCTGGAGCGCGCCAACGGCAAGCTCCGGCTGATGGACGCCGAGGACGCCTGGTTCGTGCGGGTCAACCACATCCAGCGCTACGGGGTCGACCCGGCGCTGGAGGAGATGACCATCCATCCCGAGCATCCGCTGCTGTTCCTCAACATCGAGGCCCCGCCGTCGGGGACGGCGCTGATCTGGGACCACATCGAGGACGAGCCGGGCCAGCCCTGCCCGAACCCCCGGGTGATCATCTCCCGGCGGAACGTGCCCGGGGTGGTCTCGCGGCCGGTGGACGTCGACGTGCGCAGCTTCGGGGTGCGGACCCCGCCCTGCACGGCCGAGAAGCCCACCTACGGCATCATCGGCCTGTTCCATCTGCTGCCCCCGGCGCTGGCCTGGCTGTGGCGGCTGGTGGCCCCCCGGGGCCACGCCAACCCCAGCATCGTCGAGACCGAGGGCATGAGCTCGGAGGGCGTGGGCTCCTACTGGCCCTTCGCCACCGGCCGCCGCGTGGACCATGCCAACCTGCTCCTCGACCAGATCATCGAGACCCCCAAGGTGCGCTACGTGCTGATCCCCAACCAGCATATCGGCTGCTGGGAGGTCGGGTTCATGCCCCAGTGGATCACCCGCGAGTACCTGGCCCGGCGCAGCGGCGCCCACTTCAGCCGGAGGCAGATGAAGCCCTCGCGCTGCCCGCTGCTCGGGTACAGCCCCCACAAGATCATGGTGGAGGGCAGCACCATCGGGCCCTGGTTCTTCGAGGTCGACCAGCAGCCCGAGGTTGGCCCGGCCGCCTACGACCGCGGGGCGGAGGTGCTGAAGCAGTTCTTCGACCGCGAGCTCCAGCAGTATCTGGTGCCCGACCTGCTGCCCGTCGGCCGGCGGATCATCGAGACCTGCCTGGAAGGGGGCACGCTGTCGGACTACGAGGCCGGCCTGGACCTCCCGACCCTGGAGGAGACCGGCGACTAGAACGGCGAGGGGAACCGCGGACGCCTGCAGCCGCGCCCGCCAAGGGCGCGGCCTGCGCGCGGCACGCCGGGTCTCCGCGCCCGGACGGAGCTTCGCGCGGGACGGGCTCGTTCCCTGCGTCTTCCCCGGGCGCGGCCAAACGCTTGGCGCGTTCGGCTACGGGTAGTCCTTGCGCGCGGCCCGCCAGGCTCCGGGCGACACACCCTCGACGTTCAGGAAGAGCCGCCGCAGGTTGGCCTCGTAGCCCAGCCCGCATCGGTCGGCGATGTCGGCCAGGGTCAGGGGCGTGTCCAGCAGGAGCCGCCGGGCCTCGGCCATCCGCAGGCGGTCCAGGAATCCGTGGGGCGTGCACCGCAGATGCTCCCGGAAGGCCCGGCCCAGCCAGCGCCGGGGCACGCCGATCCGGTTCGCCACCTCGCCGACCTTGACGCCGGCGCAGGCCTCGTCGCGCAGGATGCGCATGGCCTCGGCCAGCCGGGGGTCGTCCACGGCCAGCAGATCGGTCGAGGCCCGCTCCACCACCTCGCCCGGCTGCACCCGGCGCACCCGGAACCCGGGTCGGCGGCCCCGCATCATCGCGGCCAGGCAGCGGGCCGCCCCGAACCCGATCTCCTCCCCGCGGACCGGAACGCCCGACAGCGGCGGATAGGCGGCGGCGCACATGATCTCGTCGTCGTCCACCCCGATCAGGGACAGATCCGTCGGCACGTGGAGCCCCAGCTCCCACGCGCACTGGGAGGCGAGACGGCCCATCAGGTCGTTGAAGCAGAACACCCCGGCCGGCCGGGCCAGTCCGGTCAGCGCCCGCTGCAGCCGGCGCCAGGCGTCGCCGCCCCGCTGCACGTCCACGGGCAGCCGTTCCGAGGCGAACCCGTCTGGGGCCAGCTCGGCCCGGAACCCCGCCTCGCGGTTCCGGTTGGCCGGGTCGTCGGCGTCGGGAAGGAAGGCGAAGTGCCGCAGGCCCCGGTCGAGCAGGGCCCGGGCGGCCCGGCGGCCGATCTCGACATCGTCCGCGCACACGGAGGGAATGCCCTGTGGCTGAAACCGGCCCGAGACGTTGACCGTCGGCCAGGGGAGCCGCTCCAGCTCCGCCTCGGGGTCGCCGATGGACGGGAGCGCGATCATGCCTTGCAGACTGCGCATTCCCAGGAACCCCCTCCAGCCGGCCTCCGCCCCCAGAACCATGCGCCATTTCTCCTCGGTCTGGGTGAAGCGGATGATGCCCCGGATGACCTGGCGCCCGTACCCATAGGCGGGGGAGACCGCGACCGCGACCAGCGGGGGGACCTGGTGGCGGCCTGGAGCGGCTGTCCCATTTCGCTCGATCATCCGCGCATTCTGCTCTACCCCGCCGCGCCGGTCCAGCCTAGACTCATGGCGTGAGTGAGGAGGACTCCCCATGATGAAGCGTGTGATGACCTTGGCTTTTGTGACCGGCCTCGCGGCCGCCGCCGTCGGACAGACCATCTATTTCGAGGGGTTCGATGATCCGGACGTGACCGGAGGCAACGGGAATCTGGTTGGCGTGTACGACTGGGTCGTCCATCTCAGCGATTCGGGCGAGAACTCGGTGGTGAGCTGGCCGGGGAACCCGCTTTCCCCTTCCGGGGGGGACTCTGGCTACCAGGCGCGGATTGTGAACGACGCCGCCGCGCCCAGCCCCTCCAACCGCTTTTTCGGCTTCCGTAGCGGCGGTACCATGCCCAGCAGCTACCTTCTCTGGACCGAGGCGTTCTCGCCCATCGATCCCGCCCTGTACGATGATCTCTCCATCTCCTACTACCACAACCAGGCGTCAAGCCATGCATCCACCCGAGGCGCCCTGGCTGTCGATACGGGCGGGGGCATTCAGTGGTACGCATGGGACTCCCCTGTGCCGGGCGTGGACGCCTGGACCCAGGCCACCTTCGATCTGCTCGCGTCCAACTGGGTTCCCTTCGCCTTCGACGGCACCGCCACCACCTCGGCCAGTGGGGCCTTTGCCCTGGGCGCCGGTCCGGCGGGCTTTCTCGATCCCGGCGCCATCGTCGCCGCCGGGGCGTTCATCACCTTCCCCGCCAGCAATACTGTGGTCCGCTTCGACTCGTTCGAGATCGCGGGCACCCTGACCCCCGAGCAGGTGATCCCCGAGCCGGGTTCGGCGACCTTGCTGCTGGGCGCGGCGGCCCTGCTCTTCGCCCGCCGCCGCCTTCGGGGGCGGCGCTAGCCCGCTTCGGCACCCACCGTTTGCGCCGCGGGATCCCCGTAGCTGCGCCCGCCAAGGGCGCGGCCTCTGAGCGTGGCACGCCGGGTTGCCGCGCCCGGACGGAGCTTCGCGCGGGTCGGGCTTTTTCCCCGCACCTGTCCGCGTGCGGCCAAACGCTCGGCGCGTTCGGCTACGGGCGTCCTTCGCGATGCGCTAGCTTCCGACGTCGAGCCGGAGCACGGCGATGCGGTCGTCGGGGCAGGTGTCGGGCAGCGCAATGGCCACGGTCTCCCCGTCCTGCTGGATCTCCACCGCCTCGCCGGTCTCCAGCACGTCGCAGGACAGCGCCCGGCCTGGCAGGCCGGTCAGCTCCAGCGGCCGCCCCGGCTGCCAGTCGTACACATGCAGATAGAGCGTCCGGGACCCGTCCGGTCCGCGCTTCTCCGTGACCCGACCCCATTCCGGCTCCGGGACCGACCCGGCCTCGGTGCCATAGATCGCCTCGCCATTGACGTCCATCCAGACCCCGATCTCCCGGAGGCGGCGGATGCTCGGGATCGGGATGTGTCCGTCGGCCGTGGGGCCTACGTTGAGCTGGTAATTGCCCCCGCGCGAGGCGTTGTCCACGAGGTGACGCAGTAGCTGCCCGGTGGGCTTCCACCCGTGGTCCAGCCGGTGGTAGCCCCAGGACCGGTTCATGGTGCCGGAGGTCTCCCAGGGCTCGGCGATCCGCTCCTTGGGGAACGAGTTGTCGCCCATCGACCGGTAGTCCACCGCCGCGTCGCCGTCGGGATGGTTCCAGGTGGTGCCGATGCGGCTGTTGATGAGGCAGCGGGCGTCGGTGGCGCGGATGAGGCCGATGAGCCGGTCCAGCCGGTCGGGGGTCAGCAGCTCGTCCTTCCGCCAGTTGTCGAACCAGAAGAACGCCGGCTCGTAGGCCTCCATCAGCTCCCGCACCTGGGGCAGGCACTTCTCCTCCCAGTAACGTTCGAAGGCCTCGTCGCTGGGCTGCCGGAAGGCCGGCGCGTCGTCGGGCCCCTTGGGGCGGGCCCCGCCAGGATGCTCCCAGTCCTGCCAGTGCGAGTAGTAGAAGCCCAGGGTCACCCCGTGCGCGCGGCAGGCCCTGCGCAGCTCGCCCAGGATGTCGCGGCCGAACGGGGTGGCGTCGGCCACGTTGAACCACGAGACCTTGGAGGGCCAGAGGGCGAAGCCGTCGTGATGCTTGGCGGTGATCAGGAAGTACTTCATGCCCGCGCGGCGGGCCTCGCGGATCCATGCCTCGGCGTCGAAGCGAACCGGGTCGAACTCCCTGGCCAGGGCGCGGTACTCCTCGGCCGGCACCCCGTGCGGCGCGTTGGCCTTCATCTGGATCCACTCCGAGTACATGTTGCCCCCCACCACCTCGTCCCGCCACACCCCGGCGGGAATCGAGTAGAGGCCCCAATGCACGAACATCCCGAACCGGGCCTCGGTGAACCACTTCACGGCATCGCTCTGACGGGTCATCTCACGCTCCTGGCTGAAACCCTGCGCTCCGCCGCCTCATCGGGAGGGGGCGGAGCGAGGATGCAGGCTAGGCCGAACCGGGGAGGGTGTCGAGCGGCCCGCCTACATGACCTGGGTTCTCCGGCGCTGGCCCATGCTTCCGTGGGGGGAGGCCAGTAAGGTGGTGAGGAACCTTGCCCTGCACGACTTCGACTTCATCCGTGAGCGGTTCGACTCGCGGACCCCCGGGCAATGCCGGGCGGTGTACGCGTTCCTGGACTACTTCCGGCGGCGGGTTCCCGAGACCGGCGCGGAAGAGGTGGTCGACAGGTACTGGCATCGGTTCGCGCCGAGGTGATGGGTCCGAAGCGGTGCCCAAGGGGCCAATGCCGGGCGGGGAAGCCGGACACGCAAACGCACGATCGTGGATTTACGTGTCCGGATTCAGGAACCGGTCTTCGGACACGTAAGCTCACGATCGTGAAGTTACGTGTCCGGATTCGGGTGCCGGTCTTCGGACACGTAAGCTCACGATCGTGAAGTTACGTGTCCGGAATCAAGCGCGGAGACGTGGACATGTGAGCTCACGATCGTGAGCTCACATGTCCGCAGTCCGGAGGGGAATCGGCTCGGTCTTCCGGTACGATCCAGGCGAGGCGAGACTGGCGAGCTGGGACAGCAGCGTGAAGGGCAGCGGTTAACCGATGCCCTCGTCAGGCGTCCGGCATCCAGACGGAGATGGCCCGGTTCCGGTGCCGACGGTAGTGCCGGAAGTCGGCATCGAGCGTCAGCACGTGGTGCCGGGGAAACACCTCCGACATCCGGACCAGGCAGGCATCGGCGAGCGAGGCGGGGCGGTCGGCGTACTTCCGGAGAATGCGGAACACCTGGGATCCCTCATCGACCAGGGAAACGGCGACCCGCAGGGCCCCGCTCTCGAGCATCGCGGCGATCTCGGCCGGGCCTCCCCCCGCCTTCCGGAGCAGGAACAGGGCCTCAGAAAGCACCGACTCGCAGGTGAGCAGCGGAGGCTCCGCGGACGTCACCTGCTCGACTGTCCACTCGTGCCAGGCATCGCGACGATTGAGAAGGGCGACGAGCGGACCGGAGTCGATCAGGGCGGCCCGCCTCATGTCCCGTAGCCATCGAGGTGGCCGGGATGAGTGGACAGATCCGACGGGCCTTCCAGAGCGCCCACGGCCGATCCGGCCAGATCCAGAACGGAAGGCGTCGCCGGGCGATCCCGTTCCGATTCCAAGAGTTCGCGGATGGCGGATCGGATAAGGGCGGATCGGGACAGTCCACGTGCCTTGGCCTCGGCATCAAGTCGCCGCGCCATCTCAGGGGGCACCTTCATCGTAATGGTGGTCATCCGAACCTCCGGGCTGGTATTACCTAATCAAGAAGACGGTAACACCATATGCCGTGACTGGCAAGGGCCACGGTTCGGCCCCGATCCGCACGAAAACCGAGATGCAGAGAGGGTCAGACCTAGAAACTAGACATTCTACGTTCTAGGCTTGGGCGGCCGCGGCTACGGGAGGCGGCGTTGGCTAGGACGGCCCCTCTCTTCTGCGTTCTTCCGCTGCCTGCCCTACAAAACGGCTGCGCGGAGTAGGGTCCACTCGCGGGGCGGGGCCACACCACTCCGTCCAACCCCTGGATGAATTCGTCCAAGGTCTGGACGGGCGGCGGAGGGTGGACGCCTGAATCGCCAGCGGGGTAGGGTGGTCGGATGTCCACCCTTCCCAACCTGATCTATATCCTGGCCGATGACATGGGCTATGGCGATGTGTCGTGCCTGAACCCCGACTCGAAGATCCGCACCCGGCATCTGGACCGGCTGGCCGCCGAGGGGCTGGCCTGTACCGACGCCCACGCCAGCTCGGCCGTGTGCACCCCCTCGCGCTACAGCATCCTCACCGGGCGCTACAACTGGCGGTCGCGGCTGAAGAGCAGCGTCACGAACGGCTACAGCCGTCCGCTGATCGAGCCGGGCCGCATGACCGTGGCCTCGCTGCTGCGCGACCAGGGCTACGCCACCGCCGCCATCGGCAAGTGGCACCTGGGCTGGCACTGGGGGCTCAAGCCCGGCGCCGACGAGGCCCCGGCCGATCCGACGTCCCGGGGGCCGAGGGCCATGGCCCGGGGCCGGCCGGAGGATGTGGACTACTCGAAGCCGATCGCCGGCGGCCCCACGGACGTGGGATTCGACGCGTACTTCGGGATCAGCGCCTCGCTCGACATGCCGCCCTATGTCTATGTCCGCGACGACCGGGCCACCGCCGTGCCCGACCACATCACCCCCGCCTGCCCGGGCAAGCGGTTCTGGCGCGAGGGGCCCATCGCACCCGATTTCCACCATGACGAGGTGCTGCCCCGGATGACTCGCGAGGCGGTGGACTTCATCGGACGTCAGGCTGACGCCGACCGGCCATTCTTCCTCTACGTCCCGCTGCCCGCGCCGCACACGCCCATCCTCCCCACCGAGCCGTTCCGGGGGGCGTCCGGCACCAACGCGTACGGCGACTTCTGCCTTCAGGTGGACGACGTGGTGGGGCAGGTGATGGACGCGCTGGACCGGCATGGCCTGGCCGAGAACACGATCCTGGTCTTCACCTCGGACAATGGGTGCTCGCCCATGGCCGACTTCGAGGAACTGGCGGCGGCCGGGCATCATCCCAGCTATGTGTTCCGGGGCCACAAGGCGGACATCTACGAAGGCGGGCACCGGATTCCGCTGCTCGTGCGCTGGCCCCGGGAGATCCGCGCCGGATCGGTGTGCGACGAGACGGTGTGCCTGGTGGACCTGCTGGCCACCATGGCCGAGATCACCGGGACCGAACTGCCCGACGACGCGGGGGAGGACAGCGTGAGCCAATTGCCGCTGTGGCGAGGCGAAGCGGCGGACCGCTCGTGTCGTGAGGCCACGGTGCATCACTCCATCGACGGCTCGTTCGCCATCCGCAGGGGCCGGTGGAAGCTGGAGATGTGTCCGGGCTCCGGCGGATGGAGCCCGCCCCGCCCCGGCCCCGACTGCGAGGGCCTGCCCCCGATCCAGCTCTACGATCTCGACGCCGACATCGGCGAGCGCCGGAACGTGGCCGACGACCATCCCGAGGTGGTGGAGGAGCTGAGGGCGCTGCTGACCCGGATCATCGAGGACGGCCGGAGCACCCCCGGCGCCCCCCAGCCCAACACCGGCGATCCCTGGTGGCCGCAGGTGTGGTGGGTGGAGGGGGCAGCGGTTAGTCCCCGCCGCTGAATCCCTGGGTTTAGCCGGATGAGGGGTGAGACGGCGGGCGTGATCCGGGATGCGGGATGCGGGATTCGCGATACATGATGCGGGATACGAGAAAACCGTAGATTGACGATTGACGAGGTACGATTGACGAAGTGAAGCCGCCGCTAGGCGGCACCCCGTGGCCCGGGCTTCCAGCCCGGAGCCAAGTGAGGTTTGGTCCCGGTCCGTCCATGAACAGCGCCTTCGCCGACCATGGTCGATCCGGGATCCTGCCTCGCTCGGGCACGGGCTGGAAGCACCGTGCCACGTCGGGGGCATCCGGTGGCCAGCCTCGTGGTGGGTCCACGCTCCGGCGTGGACCTTCCGGGCGCTGAAAAGGCGGCCGTACGCATGGAGCCTGACAGCGTGCCATGGTACGGCGAGGCCGGTACCGCCTCCGATGGGAGCCAAGGCGGTGTCGCACGGGGCGAGGAGAAAATGTGGCCTGATACGTCGGCAGGGATCGCAGTGAACGCTGATCCTTGGTTGTCCCATGCCCCCTCAGTCCATGCCGGAGGCCCGTCGGCCGGGCGCCATCGCCATGGACTGAGGGGGCAGAGTCCTATCTGCGGGACGGCGACCCCGTCCCGAGACCGCGTCTTGGCGCAGCCACGCACGCGGCCTTGGCTTCCGCCCGGGCAGGCTCGTTCCACGCGCGGTCCGCTGCATGGTTCCCGCTAAGAGCTGGTCGCCCCACCCTTCAGGTTTCAGGTTTCCGTCTTCAGGTTTCCGCCTTCAGGTTTCCGTCTTCAGGTTTCCGCCTTCACCCTCATCCTCTCCCTCATCCAGCGGCCCATCGAGCAGGATGCGGAGGCTGGCGGGGGGGACGGTGATGGGGGCGGCGTCCTCGAGGGGCGGGGCGTCGGGGTGGGTGGAGAGGTAGTCGGTCCAGTCGGCCCCGTTGCGCGACGGGGGCAGCGGGAACCGGGTCTCGTGCTCGCCGCCGTTGAAGGCGAGGAAGAGGTCGGGCAGGTCGCGGTCGTGGCCGGTGTGGACGGCGAGGCCGGAGATGCGGCAGGCCATGGCGTGGCCCCCGCTCCAGTCCACCGGATGCCCGTCCACGCCGAACCATTCGATGTCCTGGCCGTGCTCGCCCCGGGGCTTGCCGGAGAAGAACCGCCGCCGCCGGAGCCCGGCGTGGGCGCGGCGCAGGGCGGCGAGCTTGCGCACGGCGGCGTGGAGATCCGCGTCGCGGTCGAGGCCCGCCCAGTCGAGCCAGGAGGTCTCGTTGTCCTGGTTGTAGGCATTGTTGTTGCCCTGCTGGCTCCGGCCGATCTCGTCGCCCATGGACAGCATGGGCACCCCCTGGGCCAGAAACAGGCTGGCCAGGAGGTTCTTGCGCTGGCGCAGGCGCAGGTCGAGGACGGCGGGGTCGTCGGTGGGGCCCTCGTGGCCGCAGTTCCAGCTCAAGTTGTGATTGTCCCCGTCCCGCCCCTCCTCGGCGTTGGCCTCGTTGCGCTTGTGGCTGTAGCTGACCAGATCGGCCAGGGTGAACCCGTCGTGGCTGGTCACGAAGTTCAGGCTCTTGAGCGGGCCCATCGGGCATCCGCCGTAGAGGGGCGACGATCCGGTGAGGGCGGTGGTGAAGGGCCCGAGGGTGTGGGGATCGCCCCGCCAGAAGCCGCGCACCCGGTCGCGGAACTTCCCGTTCCATTCCGCCCACCGCTGGCCGGGAAAGCTCCCCACCTGGTAGCCGCCCACGGCGTCCCAGGGCTCGGCGATGAGCTTGGCCGAGCGGAGGACCGGGTCGTCCTCGATGGCCCGGATGAGCGGGGGTTCGGGCAGGAAATGTCCGTTGGCATCGCGGACGAGAGCGGTGGCGAGGTCGAACCGGAACCCGTCCACGCGCATCTCGGCGACCCAGTAGCGCAGGCAGTCGAGCACGAACTGGAGCACCGCAGGGTGGTGGACGCTGAGGCAGTTCCCACAGCCGGAGAAGTCGCGGTAATGGCCGGTGCGGGGATCGTGCAGGTAGTAGATCTGGTTGTCGATGCCCCGGAAGCAGAAGGTGGGGTCGTCGCGGCGGCATTCCCCGGTGTGGTTGAACACCACGTCGAGGATGACCTCCAGGCCCGCCCGGTGCAGCGCCTTGACCATGGCCTTGAACTCCCGCACCGAATCGGCCGGGGCCTCCCCGGCCCGGAACCGCCCGTGGGGGGCGAAGAAGGCGAGGGTGCCGTAGCCCCAGTAGTTGCGGAGGTGGGCCCGGGCATCGCCGGGCCGGAGGAAGTATTCGGCCTCGTGGAACTCCATGGCGGGCAGCAGCTCCACGGCGGTCACCCCCAGGTCGCGGAGATAGTCCGCCTTCTCGGCGAGGCCGCCCCAGGTGCCGGGGGCGTTCACGCCGGAGGAGGGATGGCGGGTGAGCCCGCGGACATGGGCCTCGTAGACGACGGTGTCGCGAAGGGGCGTGCGCGGCGGGGCGTCGTCCTCCCAGTCGAAGTCGTCGTCGATCACCACCCCGCGCGGGAAGGCGGTGGTGCCCTGCCAGGACTGTGCGGGCTCGAGGTCGTCGCGCTCGGCCCAGGCGTACTCGGCGGCCACGGCGCGGGCGCAGGGATCGAGCAGCCACTGGCCGGGATCGAACGCGCCCTGGGGGCCGTTGCCATCGACCCGGTACAGGTATTCGGTGCCGGGGGCCACGTCGGGCATAGTGATCTGCCACACATCCCCGCGCCGATGGCGCGAGGCCTCGAGTTCGACCTCGCGGGAGGGCTCGGGCGAACCGGGGGGATCGAACAGGAGCAGCCAGACGCGGGTGGCGTGGCGGCTGAACAGGGTGAAGCGCGCGCCGCCGTCGGGAAGGCGGGTCGCGCCGAAGGTCTGGGGAATGACGGGGGCAGTCATGGGGAGAGACGGTCCAGATGGGTGAGCAGGCGCAAAAGATCCTCGCGGAGCGGATGATGGTCAAGGGTTTCCTCGATGGCCTGAAGCTGGGCGTCGGCGTAGAGCCGCCCGGAGGCAGGCAGCCGCCGTCGCCGCGCCCGCAGATGCCGGCGCCGACGTTTGACCTCCCGAAGCAGCGAAGCGAACGGCCAGTCCTCGCGGGGGCCGGAAGGAGGATGCGGGGAGCGGAGGGGGAGCATGGGGCGGTGGGGTCGGGAGTGGTCAGTGTTCAGGGTTCAGGGGGGAGAGGGGGGCGGTGCCGATGAGGGTTGTGGGAAGTAGGCCGACCGGGAGGGCGAGGCTCCCGCCGAGCCGGAGCGAGGTCAGGTCATGCCCAGGTTCCAGGAGCGAGCCGGGCACCTGCCAGGAGCGGACCATGGCGTTCCCTCGCTCGCGGCTCACCGGGAGGTTCTCCCGGCCCGCTGCGCGAGCCTCGCGTCTCCGTGGCCCGGGCTTCCAGCCCGGAGCCGAGCGAGATTTGGTCCCGGTCCGGCCATGAGGAGTGCCTTCGCCAATCATGGTCGATCCGGAATCTTACCTCGCTCGGGCACGGGCTGGAAGCGCCGTGCCACGTCGAGGGCATCCTGGTGGCAAGAGGTGGTTTGTGAGGCATGGCGAGCATGGTGTCGCAGAGCAGTGAGAAGGAAGGCGGCGGTGGCGGGACCGCGAAGTACCTCGCTGTTCCCGCAGGGCGGGACGAGGGCGCATGGCCAGCGCCTGGCAGGAGAAAGACTGGACAACGGCTTCCCTTTCGCCCCGACAGGCTCGTTCCATGCGCAGTCCGTCCCGCAGGGCGGGAACAGCGGACTACTGGGATTGCTCTCGCTTCGGCACGATAGAGTCTCCACTCGGCGCCGCCGCCACTAGGGATCGGTCTCGTCGAAAAGGCCCTCCACGGTCATGCGCATTTCGCCTCCTTTCGCCTCTTCATTGCTCCCACCGTAGCACGTCATGCCCCGCGCGACCATCATGGCTGGCCTTCGCTGGCTACGGCTGCTTCGAGACATCGGCCTGCGGAGTGTCATCGAATAAGTTGACGACGAAATGTCTACTTGGGTTCCGTCAATCTTGCCCGGTCCCCGCCTCCGGCGAGCCGCGCCGAAGGTGGAATCGGTCCCGCCGCACCATGGCATGCTGTCGGCCCCATGCCTGCGGCCGCCTCTTCAGCCCCCGCAAGGCGCCGGTCTCGGACCCATCGGACGCGTCGGACCAGGCCGGCACAAGCCCCGCGCAGCAGGGGGCGGGAGGGCGAATCCC
>PXDE01000136.1 GCA_003566475.1 PVC group bacterium
CATCGACGTCATCCGTTCGAGCAGTCCGGTGTCGGGATCGACTCCGGCGTCGGCGGGCCCACGGGTGAGCAGGTAGACCAGCCCCTCCGCGTCCGGATCCACCGCCTCGGCGGCATAGGTGTAGGCCACGCCGACTTCGGCCTCCGTTCCCGGCGAGGTCAGGAACTCCGGAAGTTGGTTGGGCGGGAGCATGGCGACGATCCGGATGTCGAGATCGAGGGGGAGCGCGTCCGGGTTGTGGATGGTGACCGTGAAGTCCGGGATCGAGGCCCCGCTGGGCAGTTCGCCCGCCACGGGGGTCAGATCCAGGTAGGGAACGTCGAGCTCGGTGCGGCCGGATTCTCCGAGCACGGTCGCCGTGGACCCGGCCAGACCCCGGAACTCCATGCGGATGGGGGCCAGCAGGTTGAAGGGCAGCACGTTGGCAATGGCCACATCGAAGGAGACGGTGGCGGCGTCACGGTCGGACCGGGTGTCGGTGTAGACCGGCTGGAGAGCCGACGTGAGGTCGGCGGCCACGGTGAAGGACACGATATAGTCCTGGGCCATGGGCATGTGGAGGGCGCTGCGCACACCGGCCTCCACCCGCAGCTCGTAGGCGTCGCCGGCCAGCGGCTCGAACTGGAGGGTCACCGCGTTGGCGGCGGGATCGTACACGGCGGCCAGCACGGGGAAGGACTGGCCGGTGCGCACGTTGACAATGTGGTAGCGGGCGGGATCGTTGACGCTCCCGGACTGGGCGGTCGGCGCGTCGAGCATGTCCATGTCGAACACGATGGTGGCGGCGTTCAGCCGGGCGCTCCGGGCCGCTCCGTCCACCGGATCCGAGGCCACCACCACGGGAGCGGCCAGAGGACGGAACACATCCACCTGGGCGGTCTGGGTGATGTAGAGGCGACCGCCGGGGCCGGTCCGGATGAACTCGGTCCGCGTGCCGCCGGTGGCCACCCGGACGGACTGGAAGGTGGCCAGATCGACCATGGTGAGGAATCCGCCGGCGGCATGGCCGACGAACAGCATGTCGGCCAGCGGCGTATCCGGCTGTCCAAAGGTGATGCCGGTGGCGGGGGCGTCGGGGTCGGCCGTGACCACGATCTCGCGGTTGCCGCGGCTGTCGAACCGGACCACATGGCCTTCGTGGGGCCAGGTGGTGCCGTGGAGAACTCCGTCCGGGGAGAAAGCCAGCGAGTGCACGCGGGTGGTCGAGAAGCTCCGGAACTTCAGGGTGTCGGGGTTGAACACCTCGATGCCCCGGGCGGTGGAGACGTAAAGGTGTCCGGAGGTCGGATGCAGAGCCAGCCCGAGAGCCACCCCGTCGCCGTAGCGGGCGAGGATGGATCCGGTGGAGGGATCGAGCCTGAGCAGAGGGCCGCCGCCGGTGGTGGCCCACCAGCGTCCGGCCGCGTCGAAGACCATGTCGTACACGGGTACGTCCAGCGTAGCCAAAGGTACATCCGCCTCGCCCCCGGCTGGACCGAATACCCAGATCTGGTTGCGTCCGGCTCCGCCGCTGACGAACACCCGCCCGTCGGGATGGAAGGCCACGCCGAGAGGCCCGATGTCCGCCCCGGAGCCCGGGATGGCCCGGGCGAAGGGGGCCACCGTGAACGGCTCGAACACGGTGGCGAAGGACGAGGGCTGGCCGGGGATCTGGGCCATGGGCACCCCGAGCAGGGCCTGGAGGAACAGCGGATTGGTGACCACCTCCGCCGGCGGATCGGCCAGCACCGGCCGACGCGGGGCGGCCAGTTGGCTCTGGGTGGGGGCGGCCCCCAGATTCACGACCGGATTGTAGGCGGGCAGCGAGACGCCGTCGGGCGCGGCCTCGACGTTGCCGGCGTGGTCCGAGGACAGGACGATGAAGGCCGCCGTGCTTCCGGCCGGCGCGGTGTAGACGAACTCGGTCTCGGTGGTGCGACGCCGCCAGACCTGCCAGGCCCCGCCATCCACCGACACATAGACCGTGGAGTCCTTGACCCCCGACCCGCCGCCGTCATCGGTGGCCACGAAGGAGACCTGGTAGGTGCCCTCCCCGACCTCGCGCACGGTGGTGATCGTGGTCGGCCCCACGGCGTCCAGCACCGAGACATGCAGGTTGCTGTCCAGCGGAGCGTCGCCGTCGAAGTAGGCCCGGGCCGAGGCCTCGATCCGGTGGCCCGTGCTCAAGTCCACGTCCCGGGTGTAGGCCGGCCAGGTCCGGACGTAGTAGGACACCCGACCGAACTGGGCCAGATCGTCGTTGGGCAGGAGCACGCCAAGGGCGTCGTCGGTCACCGGAAGCCCCGTGTCGGGATCCAGCGCGGTGAAGGTCCAGAACGCGATCCGGGAGCTCACATCGACGCCGGCGGTCACCCGGAGCACGATCCCGCGTTCCTCGATGAAGTCGAAGTCCCCGCTGAACGACCCCTGCATGTCGGGCAGGCCGATCCGGATGTCGCCCAGGGCGATGTCGCCGAGCACGAAGGTGCGCTCGTCCAGAACCTCGTCGAGTTCCACGAAGAGCCGGACCTGTTTGACGGCGGCGGTGCTGCCCGCCGGGTTCTCGAACCGCACGGCATAGGGGAGATAGGTCTCCAGGGGCACGAAGTTCTCGTCCCCGGCCCCGGTCGGCCCGATCATCCGGACCCGCTCCGAACGTTCACCGGTGAGCCCGAAGAAGTCCCGGAGCCGGGGATCGTCCACCTGGATCTGGTCCACCTCGAGGCCGATGCCCGCCTGCACCCAGAAGGACGCGAAGTGCGTCTCGTGGGTGAGACCCAGGTCGAAGTCGGCGGCGGTGGGCATCTCGTCGTAGGGGTGGGTGGCGCTGTCGTCGTGGCCGTACCACGCGCGGACCCGCTCGAAAAAGGCCGCCCATCCCCCGCCCGCCGCTCCCGCCGGCTGGGGGTCGATCCCTAGGAGACCCGACGTGGCCACGGCCATCAGGCTGGTGACAGGCGGCAGCAAGTGAATGCCCGGCGGCTCGTCCTCGGCCCGGAGCTGGCCGGCCTCGCGCAGACCGGCCAGGTACATCCGACCCCAGGTCTCCGCATCGGCGGCGGCCTCGACCAGGATCCGCGGGGCGTGGGCGTCGTCAAGGATGGCCAGCCGGAGGTCGGCCGCCACCCCAAGCTGGTAGTCCAGATACTCCTGCACGGTCATGGGGGTGGCGGCGGCCGCGATGTAGAAGCGGTAGGCGAAGTTCTCGTAGCTCGGGGGCAGGCCGCCGCCCAGCAGGTCCATGTCGCGGAGTTCCTTGAGCGCATCCGGGTTCACGGCCAGCACGTCGCGCATCTCCGGGTAGACGTCGGCGGTGAAGGCCAGCCCCATGTAGCCCCGGTTGACGAAGTCGAAGGTGAAGCCCGGAGCCATGACCTGGCCGTCGAGGTTCAGGATGGAATCCAGCTCGGCCCACGGCACCCCGTCCACCCGCGGCGCCCCGGCCAGGTTGGTGCGGAAGACGAGCGGATCGCCGATGGGGAACTCGGGGTCGTCGAGCTCGCCGCGGACATAGCCCGCATACCCGGTGTTATGCTCCTGGTGCGGGAGCCGAGGCAGCCCGAACACGAAGTGAACGTAGGGCGCGTCCACGTTGGTGAGGCTGAGCACCCCGAAGCCGTACCAGCCCACCTCACCATATTCGAGTTCCGCCGGACCGCCCATGCCGACCGTAAGGTCGAGGGGTTTCGCCTCTTCGATGAGGTAGCGGTAGGGCACCCGGGCCACGGCACCGTCCGCATTCATCACCTGCACGTCGTAGAGTCCGTGCGGCGCGTCGCGGAGGTCGAAGACCGCCCGGATGCGGGTGGCGTCGACCACCTCGTAGTTCACTGGCTCGTATTCCGCGATCTGGGGCCGGATGAGCTTCACGATGGCGTTGGGGCTGAACCGGGCGCCCAGAATCTCGACCGTCACATAGCGGTCGTCGCCCCCGGTGTCCGGCCGGACCTCGCGGATGCCGAAGGGCAGCAGCCGGGCCTCCACGGTGATCGGGGTTTCCGCCGGGCTGTTCACGCTGCGCACGAGGATGTAGTAGGTGCCGGCCTGGGTCAGGGGGATCCGGGCCACCTGGTCGCTCCACAGGTGGGCCTCGAACCGGGCGTCGTGGCG
This sequence comes from PVC group bacterium, assembly GCA_003566475.1. Taxonomy (GTDB): domain Bacteria; phylum Verrucomicrobiota; class Kiritimatiellia; order SS1-B-03-39; family PXDE01; genus PXDE01. The sequence continues at coordinate 4,090 of PXDE01000136.1, forward strand.
GATGGAGTTGGGCAGCCCCTCGTAGAGCACATAGAGCTCGTTGGCCGCCGTCTTGTCGGCCGAGGTCAGCCGGACCTCCAGGGTCTCGCCCTCGGGCACGGTGATCCCGTAGAGGCGGGACTGGCCGGTGGACAGGGTGTCCGCCGCCGGCACGTCCAGGTCGAGCATGGGCACGGTCACGGCCATGGTGTCGGCGCTGGCCAGCCGGTTGTTGGCGATATTCCCGGCCTCGTAGATGTCGTCGAAGATGTCGGTGCGGACGATCACCCGGTAGGAACCGGGCAGGGCCACGGGCAGGATGCCGGTGAACTCGGCGGTGTAGCTCTGTCCGGGGGCCAGCACCTTGGGAAGGCTCCAGCGTTCGTGCTCGGAATCCCAGTTCTCCCCCTGTTCGAGGCGGCCGATCAGGGGATCTCCGAGGTCCCACATCGCGTCGGTGGAGAGGTAGAGGGCGTCGGCCCAGTACCCGCGGGCGGTCTCGGTGGCATGCGCGTTGCGCACGGTGTAGATCACCGTGATCTCCTCGCCGATGGCCCCCTCGGAGGGAACGATCACCGAATCCACCACCAGGTCGGTGGGCGGAGCGGCCAGGATGATCATGGGCACGTCGGTGGCCCGGGCGTTGTTGCTCTCGTCGGCCTCGGTCACGAACCCGGCCGGACGGATCTGATTGGGCACATCGGTGAGCACGAACACGTAGTAGGGCCCGAGCAGGGTCCGGGGAACCGCGATCTCCCGGGTGATTGTATACGAATCGCCCGCCGTCAGGGCCCCGGTCCGGGTCACCTGGCCCACGAAATGATCGCTGTGGACGTCCAGGTGCTGGTCGCGGGACAGGAAGATGTAGTCGGTCCAACGGTCCTGGCGGTCGGGCACGTCGCCGGTTCCCGTGTTTGTCACGGTATAGGTGACGGTGAACCGCCGCCCATGGAACACGTCCTCGTCGGGTTCGATGGGCCCGGCGTCGACCGAGGTCACTTCCAGGTCGGGAAGATCGATCCGGGTCACTTCGATGGGGCGGGAGGTCAGGTTGTTGCCCTCGTCGGCGAACTCCTTCACCCAGCCCATCATGTCCCATTCGGTGTGGCCCACGGGATCGAGACGGTAACGGCCCTGGGCCTCCGGATAGGGCCGGGCGGAGCCGGCGAACTGCCCCCGACGGTAGGTCGCGTCGGTGAACACCAGGATGTGGAACGTGCCCTCGATGTCGTCGGGGAGCCGCACCGTGGCGTGGACGGTGTAGCTCTCGCCGGGGGCCAGCATGCGGCGGCCGCCGTCGGGGAGCAGCTCGCCCCGATGGACAAACTCGCCCAGCAGCAGGTCGTAGCGGTCGAGGGTGGTGTCCTGCGAGATGTACACGCTGTCCAGCCAGTAGTCGCCGCGGGTGGCCCGGGTGCCCACGTTGGTCACCGTCCACGAGAGATCGATGGTCTCGCCGGAACTCGCGGTGGCGGGCACGCTGACCTCGGTGATCTCCAGGTCGGGCTCGCGGTAGATCACGGTGAGCGGGGCGGACCCCACGTTATTGGCCTTCCCGGCCGTCCCGCCCTCCCAGACCTGGGTCTGGAAGTCCTCCGGCCATTCCGGGAAGCTGCCGGGGCTCGGGCTGGTCAGACCGCCATCGCGCCGGGGCCTGGTGTCCACAAACACATGGACGTAGCGCACGCCCTCGGCCCCGATGGGAAGCGTCATCTCCGCCGATGCGGTGTAGCTCTCGCCCGGGCCAAGGCCGGTTGCGTTGGAGCGGGCGAAGGCCCCGACGTAGGTGGCCCGGTCGAAGATGAACTCCGGATCGGGCGACACGTACACCCGGTCCAGCCAGTGGGTGGTGCCGCTCCATACCGCGTCCGGGCCGTCGTTGACCACGGTCCAGGAGATGGCGACCGGATCGCCGGAGAAGGCGGTGGCGGGCACCGACACGTCGGTCACCCGCAGGTCCGCCCGGAGGTCGGAGACCACGCTGGGGGCGGCCCGCCAGTTGTTGTGGGTGTAGGGCCCCTCCCACACCGGCTCGAATGGCACCCCCGCCCATAGGATGTTCCTCAGCTCATGCAGGCTCATGCTCTGGAGGCGGCTCTGGATCTGCGCCTCGCTCATGTTCTCGTAGTCGCCCAGGGCGTCCCGGAGACGCCCGGTGATGGCCGCCACCTCGGCCAGAAGCTGCTCGTTGGCGGTGAGGATGAGCTGCGGATTGACGTTGGTCTCGACGATGATGTAGTTGCCCTGGGCGCTGGGCGGCAGGGTGAAGGTCGCGGTCTGGGTGTAGCTCTGGCCGCGCTGCAAGACCCCCTCGTGGAGCAGCCCGAACACCATCGTCGCCGTGCTCTTGTTCAGCTCCGGCG
>PXDE01000086.1 GCA_003566475.1 PVC group bacterium
AAGCCGTTCGACGACCGCGATCTCCGCTTCACCATCGAGATGGCGCTCGAGAAGCATGCCATGCAGCGCCAGCTCGAGGACCGGGAGCAGCGCTACCGCGACCTCTTCGAGCACCTGCCCTCCATGTATTTCGTCATGGATGCCGGGGGCATCGTGCGCGCCGTGAATCCCGCCGCGGTCGAGCAGCTCGGCTATCCCGAGGCCGAACTGGTCGGCCATGAGGTGCTGAAGGTCTTCCACCCCGACGACCAGGCCGCCGTGCGGGCCAGCTTCGCCCATTGCCTCGACCACCCGGGCCGGCCCTTCGAATGGGAGTTCCGCAAGATCACCTCGGACGGGACCGTGATCTGGGTGCAGGAGCATGTCCGGGTGGTGGTCCGGGAGGGCGACGGCACCCGGGTCCATGTGATCTGCGACGACATCACCGCCCGCAAGCAGGCCGAAGCCCAGACCGCCCGGCACCGGGCGGCCATGGACGCCTCCATGGACGGCATGGCCCTGGCCGACGCCGACGGACGGTTTGTCTACGTGAACCCGGCGCTGGTCCAGATGTACGGGATGGCCGACGAGCAGGCCCTGCTCGGGGACTCCTTTGGCCGGCTCACCGGCGGCGAGCCGGACCGCCTGGCGCGGGAGATCCTGCCCCTGCTCCAGGCCCTGGGAAGCTGGCGGGGCGAGACCGCAGGGGTGCGCGAGGACGGGTCGGCCTTTCCGCAGGAGCTCTCCCTGTCCCGGCTTCCCGACGGCGGCACCATCTGCGTGGCCCGCGATATCTCCATCCGCCGGGAACTCGAGGAGCAGGTCCGGCAGGCCCAGAAGATGGAGGCGGTGGGCCGCCTGGCCGGCGGCGTGGCCCACGATTTCAACAACCTGCTCACCTCCGTGCTCGGCTATGCCAAGCTCCTCCGCAGCCAGCTTCCCGAGGACAGCCCGGCCCGCCGCGACGTCCGCGAGGTCATCCATGCCGGCGAGCGGGCGGCCGGCCTCACCCGCCAGCTTCTGGCCGTCAGCCGGCGCCAGATGGTCCAGGTGCGCCGGATCGACGCCAACGAGGTGATCCGCGGCATGGAGAGTCTCCTCGTCTCCACGCTGGGCGAGAACACCTCGGTGGAGTTCGACCTCTCCGAAAGCCCCGGCACCATCGAGGCCGACGCCGGGCAGCTCGAACAGATCCTCCTCAATCTGGCCGTCAACTCCCGCGACGCCATGCCCTCCGGCGGCACCTTCCGGGTCGCCACCCGCCACCGGAGGCACGACCACGCCTTCTACCGCAGGCACCCCGACTATCTGGCCCCGGCCTCGGTCGAGATCGAGGTCCGCGACTCCGGAACCGGGATCCCTCCCGCCATCCAGGACCAGATCTTCGAACCGTTCTTCACCACCAAGGAGCGGGGCAAGGGCACCGGGCTGGGGCTGGCCATGGTCTACGGCATCACCACGCAGTTCCACGGGGTGATCGAACTCGACAGCGCGGAGGGGCGGGGAACCGCCTTCCGCCTGTGCTTCCCCGCCGCCGACGGGCTTCCGGAGACCGAGAAGCCCGCCGACGAGTCGCGGCAACGGAGGGGCTCGGAGACCATCCTGCTCGTCGAGGACGAGCATGCCGTGCGGCGCTTCGTGGCCCGCGTCCTCCGTGGCCTCGGGTACCAGGTGATCGAGGCGGCCAACGCCGGCGAGGCCCTCCTCCTCAGCGAGAAGCGGGGCCAGGAGCCGCTGGACCTGCTGCTCACCGACGTGATCATGCCCCAGGTCAGCGGCAAGGAACTGGCCGACCGCCTCCACGCCATGCGGCCCGGCCTCCGCACCGCCTTCATGTCCGGCTTCACCGCCGAGAGCCTGACCGGCCACGGGGTGGGCGACCTCGGCCCCCATTTCCTGGCCAAGCCGTTCACCCCCGAACAGCTCAGCGCCCTCCTCCGCCAGATCTTCGACGATCCGCAGGACCGGGGCGCGGGCTAGAGCAGCTCGGCCTGCTGGCCGGGGGGGCGGAGGCCGAACTTCTGGTAGGCCCGGGGGCCGGCCATGCGGCCCTGGGGGGTCCGGTGCAGGAACCCCTCCTGGATCAGGAACGGCTCGTACACGTCCTCGATCGTGTCCGCCTCCTCGCCCACCGAGACGGCCAGCGACTGGATCCCCACCGGGCCGCCCCGGAACCGGTTCAGGATCACGTCCAGAATCCGCTTGTCCATCTCGTCCAGGCCGTCGGCGTCGATCTCGAGCATGGCCAGGGCGTCGGCGGCCACGGCATGAGTGATGCGCCCGTCGGCCCGGACCTGGGCGAAGTCGCGCACCCAGCGCAGCAGGTTGTTGGCTACCCGCGGCGTCCCCCGGCAGCGGCGGGCGATCTCCTCCGCGCCGGCGGCGTCGATCTCGACCCCCAGGAGCCCGGCGGAGCGGGTGAGGATGGTCGTCAGGTCGTCCGGCGCATAGTAGTCCAGCCGCGCGTGCAGCCCGAACCGGCTGCGCAGTGGCGCCGAGAGCAGGCCGCTCCGGGTGGTCGCGGCCACCAGGGTGAACCGGGGAAGGGGAATCCGCACCGAACGGGCCTGGGGGCCCTGGTCGATCATGATGTCGAGGACGAAGTCCTCCATGGCCGCGTAGAGATACTCCTCCACCGCCCGCTGCATGCGGTGCACCTCGTCGATGAACAGCACGTCCCCGGTCTCGAGGCTGGTCAGCAGGCCGGCCAGATCGCCCGGCTTGTCGATGACCGGCCCCGAGGTGCACTTGATGTTCACCCCCATGGATTCGGCCAGGATATAGGCCAGCGTGGTCTTGCCGAGGCCGGGGGGTCCGGACAGGAGCACATGGTTGAGGACATCGCCCCGGCCCCGGGCCGCCTGCACCATCAGCTCAAGGCGCTCGCGCACCTTGAGCTGGCCCGTGAACTCCGCGAAGTCCTTGGGCCGCATGGACGATTCGAACGCGCGGTCCGGAGTCTCGAAGCGCTGGCGGGCCGGTTCCATGGCCTAGGCCCCCCCGCTGAGGCTCTTCCGGACCAGGTCCTCGACCGTGGCCTCCGCCGGAAGCCCCCGCAGCGCGCCCCGGACCATCTTCAGGGCGTTGGCCTGAGGATACCCCAGGGAGATCAGAGCCATGACCGCGTCGCGGGTGCGGGAATCGAGATCCTCGGTCTCCGAGGCCACCGCCTCCAGGGCCTCGCCGGCCGGGATCTTGTCGCGCAGTTCCACCACCAGACGCTCGGCGGTCTTCTTCCCCACCCCGCTGATGCTGCTCAGGCGTTTCACGTCGCTCTGGGCCAGGGCGGCCTTGAACTCGCGGGCCGAGAGCCCGCTCAGCACGCTCAGGGCCACCTTGGGTCCGACGCCGCTCACCGTCAGCAGCAGGCGGAACAGAGCCCGGTGCTCCTCGCTGGCGAACCCGAACAGGAAGTGACCGTCCTCCCGGACGAGATGGTGGGTCAGAACCCGCACGTCGGCCCCCTCGGCGGGGAGGCGGTCGTAGGTGGTGAGGGGAATCAGAATCTCATACCCCACGCCCCCGGCCTCCACCACCACCCGGGTCGGCTGCTTGGTCCTCAGGGCGCCGTGGATAAAGTCGATCATGGCCCGCCCACTATGCCATGCCCGCCCGCGCATGGGAAGGGACAGGTCTGCGCCGCCACGTGACGGTCACCACCAAGCTCAAACCCGGCCTGCCGCCGGATGTCGCCTGGCACGATGTTCAGGCGCTCTATGCATGGCGACCCGTGGTCATTCGCCCTCCGATCATGGACCGGGCGCGGGCGATTCAGGTGCGGTACGCGTTCTCCTGGTGGGACGCTCTGGTCGTCTCCGCCGCCGCCCACGCAGAGTGCTCGGTGCTGCTGACCGAGGATCTCCAGGACGGCCAGTCTGTGGACGGACTGACGGTCGTGAACCCGTTTCTCCACGCTCCAACCGAGATCATTGGACGCTGACCCCGAAACGGGCGACGACGAGGACGCCTAGGCCAGGGGTAGATCGGTCTGAGCCCGGGTCAGGTCGTCGTGCATCCGTACCACCGGGATCAACTCCGCATGGATGGTTTCCGAGCCAAGGGTTCCCTCGAAGCGGCAGACTGCGTGTCGGGCCGATACCGCCTCATACCGTGACTGCCACTGTCCGAACGCCTGCTCCGCCCGCTCGGTCCGGAACGGCCACCGAGGCGGGTTCTCCATCCGACAGCGCCAGGGCTTGGGGGTGAGCCGGGCCCGGAACGACTCCTGGAGCCGGCACAGGCGCCGGTAGAGCGGGTCCGCCCCTGTCGCCTCGAACACCTGGGCCACGGCCTCATCATGGGGATGAAACGGCGCATGGGTGGCGAGCAGGCGGAGCCCGGCGGCGGTGCGGTACACCCGCCAGCCCCAGCCCGGCCGGGCCGCCGCCCAGGCGGCCGCACGTTCCCGGGCCTGGGCTGCCGGATCCAGGAGCGGTTCCGAAGGCGTGGCGGATCTGCCGAACCAGCGCTTCAGCAGCCCGCCACCCGAAGCGGCCCGCGTGGTCGCCGGAAGGTCGATGTCCACAAACAGCGCGGACGCGGTGTTCAGAATCAGCGCGCCATAGCTGTTGCGGGTCACCAGAACCAGGTCCGAGCCGTCAGCGCCTTCGAGCGACTGCAGCACCGGTTCGCGCAGCGGTCGATCCGCATAGCCATACCGCTCCGCCGGGTGTCCCGATTCCGCGATGCGCCGGGCGAGCTTCTGGACCGCCTCCTCGGCCTGCCGCCGGGCGTCCTCCTGACTCTGGTCCGACCATCGCCAGCATTGGGCCGCCGCCGGGGAGTCGGTCTCGGCCAGAGCCCAGTAACGCGCGAATCTCATGGGCAAGGCGGCCGCAGGGCGGGGATCAGTCCGTGGTCAGGCCCGGGATGCTGGGCAGGCCCTGCCAGGAGGGCGCGGCCGACCAGGGGATGCCCGACGCGCCCCGACCCGAATCCACGAGGAAGTACACGGTGGGCTCGCCCTCCGCCGGGAATTCGACGAAGACCCGGCCGATGAAACGACCGGGGGGCCGCTCGTCGAGGGCCAGGTCGCGGCGGTGGGCGTTCCCCTCGGCGTCGCGCCAGGCCAGCCGGAGCACGTCCGGGATCTCCGCCCGTCGGACCTCGCGCGACGTGCGGATGTCCATGGGCGCCAGTCGGTCGGTCCGGACCCCCTCCAGACCCGGGGCCTCGACCTCGACCTCCGTCAGGGTCTGTTCCCCCGCGTTTCCCACGGCCATCCGGACCCCCCTCGGGGCCCGCGGACCGGACCGAAAACACCCCGCGAGCCCCATGGAGGCTACGGCCAACAAGCATGCGATCAGGAATCGTTTCATGGGCAGACGCTACTCCCCCCGCGCCGCATGCTCAAGGGCGAAGGCCGAACAGCACCAGAACGTGCTCGTGGCCGACGACGAGTACACCGCTGCCACGTCGTTCTTCCGCCGCGACTGCCCCTTCGCCGGCCCCTGCCGGGACTGGCCGAGGCAGATGCTCAAGGCGGCGTAGCCGTGGGCGCCCGATACTTCGAGACCGTGGCGTCGGGTCCGACCCCCGACGCCGCGTTCCGCCAGGCCGTCGAAGCCGCCCGTCACGAATGCGGCCACGGCGGAGGGACCGGAACCATCGCCGAGAAGGAATCGGTCATCCGCATCAAGCCGCCGCCGGGTGAACGTGCCCTCGCCTATGCCCGGAAGCTGGCCTACGACGGCCTCCACGAGGTCTGCGACAAGTGGGGGCCCTGCGGCTGCATCCGGCTCCCCAACGATGGCTGGCTCTTGTTCGGCTTCGCGCCGGACTAGCCGCTGCCTGCGGTAGGTCGGGCATTCCTGCCTGACCCCACGCCCGGTCCTGCCATGAGCCATGTGAACCAGCCTCCTACGCCAAGGCTACGGAGGCCACGCGGATGGACACCCCAACCCACCCCGGCCTTCGGCCACCCCTCCGGCGGAGGGGATGAACACGGATGGGGCCGGTCCGGCTGGGTAGGGCCACGCTCCGACGTGGCCGTCCGCACTCCCGGTTCGCACACGCCCGGAGAGTCCACGTCGGAGCGTGGACCCACGAAGCCGCCGGCATCCCTCTCCCTTTCGCGATCTTCGTGCCTTTCGTGGTTCCCGTCCCGCATCCCGAATCGCGCATCCCGTATCCTTCACCCCTCCCCCCAGGAGACTGACATGCCCGCCAACCTGCTTCTGCACTGCGGCGCTCACGCCGTGACCCGCGCCGTTCTCGAATCCATCCCCACGCCCAGGGCCACCCGGACCTGGAGGCCCGTGCCCCATGCCGGGCTGCTCCGCAGCGTCGAGGAGACCCTCGACCGCCATCGTCTCGCCGTCATTGGTCAGGCCCACGGGCTCACCCATGACGGCTCCCGGTACTTCGGCCTGATCGAGGTCCGGCCCCGCCAGACCCCCGTGTCGCTCGCCGAGGACCGGGGCTACACCCGCGTCGTCGGCATCCGCAAC
>PXDE01000215.1 GCA_003566475.1 PVC group bacterium
CGTCGATGATCAGCGAACCCCGTTCGTTACCACCGGAACATGCCCGGGTGGTCGTATCATCCCAAGAACGTTTTTCACTGTCGACGTACCACAATCCGGCAGCCGGTGAGCGCCGGCAGGGGAAACATGGTCCAGCTTCGGCCCAGATGCTGGGGCCGGTGGAAATCGTCGTTGGCGAAGCCCCAGACCGGACGCTCCGGCATGAGACGGGTCAGGATGGCATCCCAGGTGGCCCGGTCCTCCGGGTAGCGGTCGCGCTGGTTCACGATCTCTAGCCCCACCGCGTGAGGGTTCGCCTGATACACAGCCACGTAGTCATCGACGTCGTAGTTATCCCGGCGGGTGTAGCGCCCCGGATGGAAGACCACGGCGATCCCGCCGGCTTTGCCGACCTCCTCCACATTGTCGGTCAGGCCGCGGCCAGCGTTGAGGTCGCTGAAATAGCTGCCCACATGGTGGCCGCGCGACAATTCGTTGGCCTGCACCGCCAGCATGCCCAAGGACTCGGGGTTGCGATCCCACCGGGACCAGGGGTAGCTGACCCGGTTGTGATCGGCCAGGGCCAGGATGGTGTAGCCAAGCTCATGATAGGCGTCGATGACGCGATCCGGCGCCCACTGCCCGTCGCTCTCCGTGGTGTGGGTATGCAGGTTGGCGCGATGCTGCCGCCACTGCCAGTCGACGGTGGCATAGGGGTTGCGGATTTCCGCCTCGGCGGCGACGTGGGCGAGAAGGATGAAGAGGCAGAGGGCCAGAAGGTGCCGGAACGGCCGCAAGACCAAGGAAGGACGGGATGGGGTCGGCTGGGCGCTGGCGGTTCCGAACATGCGCTTGCTCCTGGGGTTGGGGGTGTCTCGTGAAGGAGCGATCTCCATCGGCCGGCCGGGAACGGCAGGCGCTCACGAATGAGTCAGGGCACCCTAGCGCCCGATGCGCGCCAGGGCAACCTGTGCTTGCGGCGGGTACGGAGTGAGATGACGCGCAGGAGGCCTCGTCCGGCTTCGCGAAAGCGCTTCGACGCGGCAGGCCCAAGCGAACGGCGACAGGCAGGACATCGACTAATCCCAAGTCCCCAGTCCCTCCGGCGAAGCCGCCCGTCTCACCCCTCATCCGGCTGCGCCCAACAGCTCAGCGGCCGTCACCGACCATTGACCATTCCTTGCTGGCCATTGGATACTCGCTCCCACGCGCCGCCTCCGCATTCCGACCGGAACCCCGAAGGAAAGGCCATGAGCCATTCCGAACGACCCCATATGCTTCTCATCACCGTGGACCAATGGCCGGGCAGCCTGATGGGGTGCGCGGGGCACCCGGTGGTGATGACCCCCACGCTGGACCAGCTCGCCGCCAACGGGGCCCGGTTCGCCCGCGCCTGCAGCGAGTGCCCGGTCTGCCGTGGCCGCGCGCCGCACGCTGCTCACCGGGCTCGTTCCGGCCTCGCATGGCTGCCGCGACAACGCGCAGAAGCCTCTGCCGCCCGTGCCCACCCTGGCCCAGGCCTTCCGCGACGCCGGGTATCAGGCGTACGCGGTGGGCAAGATGCACCTGATGAATCAGCGGGACCGCGCCGGCTTCGACGACGTGTGGGTGGACGAGGAGGGACGGGGCGGCGAAGGCATCGGGCAGGACGACTACGAGCTGTTCCTGGGCGACCACGGGTTCGCCGGCCAGCGCTTCGCGGGCGGGATGAACAACAACCAGTACTGCTCCCGGCCGGCGACCCGTCGAAGCCGGGTCCGTCCTTCGGCCTGGAGGGCCAGCGCGGCACCCACTGGCCGCCCCCGGCCGGGCGGCTCAGCCAGGGCTAGGCTAGCTGCGATGCACAGGAAACGAAGCCGCATCTACAGGTTTCGCTCCCGGCCGAAGTAGGGTAATGTCCCCGGAATGTCGCACCTTTGTCCACGTCACGCCCCACCCGGAGTCCTGACCATGCGCCGACCTGACGGTCATCCCTCCCTGTCGATCCGCCTCCTCTCCCGGCTGGCCGCTCTGCTGGTCGGCGTCGCCTTCGCGTCCGCCTCCGCCTCGGCCTCCTTGCCCTTCCCGGAACCCGGTTCCATCGACCCCGTCGAGCTCGATCCCGAGGTGCACCGGCTGATCGCCGAGGCCGCGACCAGCATCCTCCTCCGACTGGGCGCCGAGGATCCGTTCGCGGCCGAGGACGCCGACGACGAGGATGCGGACGAGGACGACGATGAGGACGAGGAGGCCCCCGAGCCCCTCTGGGTGCACGCGCCGCAGTCCAACCGCCGGGTGGTCGGCCGGGAGCCGGTGGAGCGCCGGTACCGGCGGGTGACCACCGAGCGCGAAGTCCCGGTGTACGAATGGACGACCCGCCAGGAGACGGTGCGGGTGCGGCGCGGCGGCGGCACCACCGGCGATCCCGTCACCATGGAGACGGTCACCCGCGACGTCCGGGTCCGGGGCAAGCAGATCGGAACCCGGACTCAGACCCGGACCCGCCTGGTCCGCGATCCCGAGGGCCCCATCCGCCGCGAGGAGACCCGGCGGGTGTACGGACCCGGGGGGCCGGACGACTGGCATTTCCATCTCCTCGGCCATAACGCCCGTGCCCTCCATGCCCTGCGCGTGGCCGGGGTGGACGCCGACGATCCCCAGGCGGACGCCCTCGCCCAGCGTCTGCGCAATCATGTCCGCGTGTACGGGCCGCCCGAGGGCACCTACGATCTGGCCTGGCTCACCGCCGCCTTCGCCCGCATGCCCGGAGACGACAACGCGGACCTCACCCGGCGCCTGGCCGGTCGCCTCCTGGTGGGCCAGCTCACCGACGGCCCGGCCGCCGGTCTCTGGGCCTCGGCCGCCATCTCACCCCCGGTGATCCTGGCGATGCTCCAGCACGAGATGGAGCTCAGCCGCGAGCTGGCCACCGCCCGGTCGAGGGGCGGCGACTCCCCCTCCCGGGCCCAGCAGGCCCGGATCAACCAGGCCGAGAACGCCCTGCGCCACCACCAGGAGCAGATCCCCTGGGTCAGCCGCCAGGGCTTCGTGCTCAACAACCCCACGCGGTCGAGAACCATCGAACCCGACGCCTACTATGACTTCGGCGACGGGGTCGATTACGGGCCCATCAGCCGCGACGGGCCGATGGTCCATATTCACCATCTGGTGGTGGGCGATCTGGCCCAGACCGCCTGGGCGCTTTACGCCCTGCGCGAGGCCAGGCAGACCGGACGGCTGCCCGAGCGCGTGCCCATGCCCACCCGGGCCGACAACCAGCCCCTGCGGCCCGCCGACCCGGTGCCGGCGCGGATCCTCGCCGCCGCCCGGGCCGTGGTGGCCCGGCAACTCCGCGACGGATCCTGGAACGCGGGGGTGTTCGTGCACCGGGTCACCGGCTTCGAGGATTTCTCCCGGCAGAGCCCGCCCGACCTGCCCGCGGACATCGAGGATCCGTTCAGCGTGCTCACCACCGCCACCGGCTGGTTCGCCCTGCGGCAGGCCGTCGCCCTTCTCAGCCCGGCCGAGACCCGGGGGTTCATGCGGAACCTGGCCCATGGGGAGCAACGGCTCGTGGCCGAGCTCGAGGCCTGGCGGAACGACGGACTGGGCGGGCGCCCGGTGGGCGGGCGCGACGAGCCCTACGACCTGCTGGCCATGCTGGCCGGGATGGTGGCCGCGCCGGGAATGCCGCTGGAGGTGAACCGGTCCGTGTGGGAGACCCTGGTGGCCGGGCTGGCCCGCGCCATCCCCGCTGTCGACGAGTGGCCGTCCGGTCACCTCTCGATCCGCGAGGAGGGGGTCTGGGCCTTCTACGAGGCCCGGGCCCGCGAACGGTTCCGGAACGAGAACCCCGACGAGCCCCTCGAGGGCCGCGACTGGACCCAGTTCCGCCGCCGCGACATGCCCAGCCGGGTCACCCACCGGGTCCGCCGCGAGGTGCGCGGGGCGGCGCTGGTGCCTATGCTCATGGACGGCGCCCGCCGTCCTCTGGCCGGGCAGTGGGCGCTGGTGCCCGAACCCTCGCGCCTGAGCAGCGTAGCCGACGTGGTGGCCTATGTGGACCGCGAGTACGCCTTCCCCGGCCGCTTCGTCCGGTTCGGCCCCGAGATCGACCCCCAGCGCCTGCGCGGGCTCTCCGCGCTGTTCGTGGCCGCCGAAGGCGATCCGCGTCCCGTCCCCGACGACACCTGGGTCGCGATGGGCGACTACCTGATGTCCGACGGCCTGCTCGTGGTCGAGTACGCCGACACCGACCGCGGCCGCATGTGGAAGGACGCGTTCACCGGGCTGCTGACCGAGAAGTCGGGCCGGACCTTCACCGCCGGTGAACTGGGCGACGACCACCCCGTCTGGGCCTCGTTCAGCCGCCCCTCCCGCAAGGTCGCGCAGTTGCAGAATCTGCGGGGAGGCTCGTCGGTCCTCTTCGTCCCCGTGCATCCCGGGACGGGCGGCCCGCCCGCCTTCTCCGTGGACGAGGCCCGCGAGTTCGCGTTCCGGATGATCCAGCTCCGCACCGACACCCGCTACTGGGACGCCGACTACGCCCTCGGCGGCGCCACCCGCGAGGACGACGCGCCGTAGCCACCGACGCCAGGAGGTGGCCGTAGCTACCGACGCCAAGGAGGTGGCCTTCTTCGCGAGCTCGGACAAGAGGAATATCCAATATTCAGCAAGGAATGGCCGATGTTCAATGGGGGGTGGGGCCGATCCGCTGCACTGAGACGCCATGCCCCGCGGACCCCTCCTCGCCAAAAGGATGCCCCCGACGTGGCACGGTGCTTCCAGCCCGTGCCCGAGCGAGGCAGGATCCCGGATCGACCATGGTCGGCGGAAATACGGTTCATGGACCGTCAGGGACCACACCTCGCTCGGCTCCGGGCAAGATGCCCGGGCCACGGGGGCGCCCTTCGGGCGAGGGATTGGGGATCTGGGATCAGGGATTGGGTACCGAAAGCGACACGGCGGCTTCACTTCGTCAATCTGCCTTCGTCAGCTTGCCCGACGAAGCGTCTGCGCGAAGTCGGGTCAACCTTCGGTTTCCCCGAACCCACATCCCACACCTCACATCGCCCCCGTGTCTCATCCCTCGTCCGGCTGAGCCCAACGGTTCAGCGGCGGGGATTGGCCATGCCAACCCTACCCGCCCGCATCGGCCGCCGCAGCCCGGTACCGGGGCGGGGGCTCCCGGATGACCGGCGGCTCCTCGCCCGGCTCGAGGGGAAAGTCGAACACCGGCGCCAGATCGACCTTCAGGTCGGGGAAACCTGGGCTGGCCAGCGTGTCGTCCTGCGTGTAGGCCGCCTGGCGGCGATAGGTCGCGCCATCCAGTCGGAACACCTCGACCGACTGGGGAAAGGGCGTGACGAGCCAGACTTCGGGCACGCCGCAGCGGGCATAGAGGTCGAGCTTGGACCCGCGGTCCCGCTGGGCGGTGGACGGCGAGAGGATCTCGATCACCAGCGAGGGCGGGCCTTCGACATGGGTGCCCCGGTTCTGCTTCGGATCGCACACCACGGACAGGTCGGGCTGCACCACATCGAGGTCCGAGAGCCTGACGTCCACCGGCGACACCAGGACCTCGCAGGGGCGGGCGTCGAAGTGCTGGCCTAGACGACGGGCCAGGGCCAGCAGGATCATCTGGTGGCGTACGGAAGGCGCGGGCGACATGGCATGGGGCACCCCATCGAGGATCTCCCAGCGGGAGTCGTCGCCCCACGACCGGTAGTCGTCCCAGGTGTAGGGCGGATGGCGTGCGGTGTTGCCCATGCTCATGGAGGGAACCTAGTTCAGAGGGCGGGGCCGGTCAACGGCACGCGGTGTCCCCCGGAGCTTCGCGCCTCGCGGGCTCGGGTCGGCATCGTCCTCACGCGCGGCCAAACGCTTGGCGCGTTCGGCTACGGGCTTCGCGCCGGGCGGGCTCGTTCCCGGGTACGGCTGAACGCTGGCGCGTCCAGCTACGGCGGCCCGCCTGCGCGTAGCTGAATCCGCCTAGGATTCAGATGCCGTAGAGAACGCCGCCGGGGACGGGCCCGGGGAAGAGCTTCACCCATCCCGGGCCCGGAACCGCCCCGGGCTGGTTCCAAACCGACGGGCGAAGGCGATTTCGAGGTGACGCCGAGAGCCGAACCCGCAGGCGTGGGCGATCACCCCGATCCCGTCCTCGGTCGTGTGCAGCAGGTCCGCCGCCCGGTCCACCCTCCAGGCTTCGAGGGTCTGCCGCGGCGTCCGCCCGGTGACCCCGCGCAGCCGCATCTCGAGGGTCCGTCGACCCACCCCGGCCTCGGCGGCCATGCCGTCCACGCCCCAGTCCGGATCGTGGCCATGCCGCCGCACCGCCAGCAGGGCCCGGCGTACCACGGGGTCGGCATGGGCGATCCGGTCGGTCGAGGCGGCGGGAATCAGCGGCTCCGGCGGCACCGTCGGGATGGCGTTCGGCATGACGGACTCTCCGGCCAGCCGA
>PXDE01000002.1 GCA_003566475.1 PVC group bacterium
GGGGGGGGGGGGTCGGACCCATTCGGACTTGGCCTGCCTGCGGGCCCAAGGTAGAGTGACTTCTTCCCGTTGGCGGCCCCGGTAGCTCAGTTGGACAGAGCATCGGTTTCCTAAACCGAGGGTCACAGGTTCGAACCCTGTCCGGGGCACCAGACCCCGCGCCGGACACCTCAGGGCGAGATCGCGTTGTCGTCGGTGGGGCGGTCAGCCCGGATGCCGGGCCAGACGGGCCGCCCAGTCCAGAAAGAGGACGGCCGACCGGGAGGCGCGATGGTCGCCGCGTGCCGTGGCCAGCCCTTCCGCCGCCCAGGCCCGGGCCAGGATCGGGTTGTCGAGCGCCTCCCCCAGCGCCTGTGTCCACGCCGCCGCGTCCGCAGGCGGGACCAGACGGCCGTTATGCTGGTCCTTCAGCACCCCCCTGAGCGAAGCGACCCGGGGGGCAAGCACGGTCACCCCGCAGGCCATGGCCTCGAGGGCCCGGATGGCCAGGCCCCCGCCCCCGGCTCCCAGGGCCACCACATCGGCGCAGCCGAGCACCCTCGCCCGGTCCGATGGAGACGGCACCACCACCTGCGGGGGCGGGTGATCGCCCAGCCGCCGGGGCCAGACGAACCGGCCGTCTCCCGGGCCGATCAGCACCATGGCCGCGTCCGCCCGATGGACGGAGACCTCGCCCCAGGCCCGAAGCAGAGGCGGCAGCGCAGGATCGCGGGGCCCGTCGACCTCCGCCACCACCACCGCCCCCTCCCCAACGCCCAGGCGCGTCCTCTCCTCCGCGATTTCGGCCGGTGACAGCGGCTGGAACCGTTCCTCGTCCACCCCGGCAGCGATGGCCACCCGCATCGCCTTGACCCCGCCCCCGGCGTCCGGACCCGGCCTCCAGCCTTCCCACTCCGGGGGCCAGGATGTCCCCCCTGGACGGAGCAGAACGACCCCACACCCCAGCCAGGAGGCGAGACGGCGGGCCAGACCGGGCCCGGCGTATCGGGTTCCGAGCACCACCACATCGTAATGCAGCCGCCGTCTCCGCAGCAGGCGGACGGCGCGAAGCAGAAACAGCGCCCGGCCGTAGCTCAGCCGTCGGAAGGGACCGGCATGCAGGACGTGCAGGGAGGGCACGCCTTCCGGATCGGCCGACTGGGCGCGGCGCGTGACCACCGTGACCTCGGCCTTCTGTCGGCCCAGGGCCCGGGCCATTCGGTGGCAGGCGGTCTCCTTCCGTCCTCCCGGAGGCGGCCAGCGGTCGACCACGAACAGAAAGCGGATCATGGCAGGCGCTCGATGCGGACTCCGGTCAGGCGCATCCGGGCCGCGCCGGCATAGCGAAATGCGAGGGTGAAGGGCCCATCGTGGCGGTGCTCAAGCTCGATGGTCTCGGGCAAGCCGGCCCGGATGGCGACTGCGGGTGGTGCCTCCGGATCTCCGCCGCCCCGAAGCCCCAGGCGGCCCAGAAGCGTGCCCCGAGGGGCGTCGGTGGCATGGTCGAACCGCACCCGATACCGTCCGGGCGGCAGGGGAAGGGTCGGGCCGTAGAAGATCACGTCGGCCCGGTCGTACACGGGATCGAACACCACCGCCGGCGGCCCTTCGCTCCGGTCCGTATATCCGGCCCGGAAGAAGGCGGGGGCGGGAATCTCCTTCACCTCCCCGGGGGCCGGAATGTCCCAGGGGCCGGCCATCAGGATGGCGGTGTCGAGGTGGGCCCACGGATCCAGGCCCCCGTCGGTCGCATGGAGGGTGAACACCGGCTGCCAGGATCGGATGCCTTCGTAGGCGGGGAGCGTCAGGTCGATCCAGGTCCATTCGGCAGGCAGGTCCATCGATTGCTCCACGCCGTCGTCGGCGATCTCCAGGCGCCCTGCGCCCCGCAGCCGGATCCGATAGCGGAGGCCCGGGTGGTACCCCGGCGGGTAGGCGTGCACGGTGGCGGCCTCCCCCTCCCCGCGCAATTCAAGATATCCGCCATCCACCGCCCTCGGATCGGACACGAAGCCCTCGCGGGCGCCGTCCGCCCGTCCGAATCCGAACCGGCGGGTGGGAAAACGGAAGCCGGCGGTCAGATCCAGCGGTTCGGGCTTGCCGCCCGGCGCGTCGAGCACCCGAAACGTCCAGACCGCCCGCGACTGGGCCAGGAAGGCGATCCGGGGATGGGCCATCAGCGCCTCGATCGTGTGGGCGACCGGGAACGGACTCACCTTCTCGGGAAAGGCGTTCTCGTGGATGGCCAGGTGGCGGACCCCCATGTCCAGAAGCTGGTCCAGCCGCTTGTCGGAGATCACCCCCTGATTGAGCTCGGACAGCGGGAGAAAGATGTCCTCGAAGTAGCCCTGGCGGGGGAAGGGCAGGTAGCCGTTGACCAGACGGATCCGGTGCAGCGACGCGTAGTAGACGTTAATCGACGTCCAATGGGAGTCTCCCGGCCACAGGGGCAGGGCCAGCATGCGCGCGGTCTCGCCCCGGGCGGCGGCGTCGGCGGCGGCCGCCGCGTAGGCAGGCTGCTCGCGCTCGAGGCCGCACAGGGACGGGGAGATCCGCCGCGGGTATTCCGCGGCCAGGCCGACCGTCCACAGCGCCGCCACCGCGAATCGCCAGCGGCCTCGGCCCTCCCGGCCCAGAACCTCGAACACCCGGGCGGCCAGCACCGGCAGGAGGGCCATCATCAGCACGAAGACCTTGGCGGGCTGACGGATCATGCGGTAGGGGGGGATGAGGCGGATCCACCGGCCCCAGAACCGGTCGCCCCCCAGCGGGATGTTGGTGCCCAGCGAGAGCAGCGCCACCCCGGCGATGCCGACGACCAGCATGAGCCCGGCCAGGCCCGCCCAGCGGAGGCGCCGGTCGCCCGCCCGGATGGCGAGCGCCGCAAGGATCACGGCGATGATGGCCATGACCGCGACGGTCCCGCCCAGGTAGATCAGCCCATGGTGGGGCGTGGCGTTCCAGGCCCAGAGCCCGAAGGGGCGGGGGGAGAAGAGGGCGATCTCGCGAAGTTCGCGGCCGGTGCCCGCGCGGGCGTCCTGAAGGTTGGCCCGGATGGCCAGGACCATGGCCACGGAAAGGACCAGGCCCACCAGAGCGGGAAGCATCGCGACCACCGAGCGGACCAGGCGACGCCCGTCCCAGAGCCGGTCGCGGGCGGCCGCGCTGTCCAGCCAGGTCCAGACCGCCCACACCGGTGCCGCCAGCACCAGGAAGAAGAAGGTGTGGGCGTCGCTGAAGCTGGCCAGCAGGATGAACAGCCCGACGGCCAGCCCCCCCACCGGCTTCGCCTGCCGCACCGCCTTCTCCACCGCCCAGAATGTCCAGGGCACGAACATCAGGGTGAATCCGGTCGGACTGCCGCCGGCGAGGTTGACCCAGCGATAGGGCAGCATGAGGGCGGGGAGGGCCGCGAGCAGGGCCAGCCCCTCGTGGCGGACATGCAGCCGGGCCAGCCGCCACGCCCCGAGGAAGGCCAGCCACACCGACGCAAACCCGGCCAGGTTCCACCCCAGGGCCGGCCCGCCGATCCAGTTCCCCATCGCGAAGACCAGGGAGAACGGGGCGTAGTAGGGGTCCACATGGCGGGTGACCGCGTCGTCGCCGGTGTTGAACTCGTAGACGTTGTGGAACCAGGGCGTCCGCCCCTCCAGAAAACTGGACACCAGCCAGAAGTAGTGGAGGAGCTGCAGGTGGTCGCCGGGCTCGGCCTGGATAAACACCGGGTCGTGCCGGGTCGAGGTGTAGGCGATGCCCCGGGTCAGATACCGGGGCACGGGCCAGCTCATCCAGGCCCCGATCAGCGCCGCCACCACCAGGGAGACCGCGGCGATCCGGGCCCAGCCGGGCAGGGAGCGTGGGGCGGCGATCGACATGGCCTCCTTCATAGCCGGAACCGCGGGGGAACTCAAGCGGCGGGGTTCAGCCAGATCCGGGCCACGAGACACCACGGCGGTACCCAACGCCCTGTAGCGGCCGCTCGACCGAGTCTGCGAGGGAGAGCGGCTTCCTTCAGGGTGTCTCAGAGCCGGCGGGGACCGGCGCCGGAGGCGGGGCGTGCGGGCGTATCCCTTCGCGCTCGGACCCAGCGCAGGTCCTCCAGGACAGCCGGGCGGTAGCGGGCCCAGGAGAACGGGATGTCGCCGGTGTGCTGGAGGGGGACTTCCCGGAAGCGGGCCTCCGTGAGGCGGATCACGTCATCCCAGTGGCCCACACATCGCTCCATTCGTCGGTCGGCCTCGTCGGCCCCAGCCGGATCCAGCCCCGCCTCCCAGCGGGCCAGGGCCACCGCCGCCCGGATCTTGTCGGCCAGATACAGCCCGAGGTGGGCCCAGACCCGGGCATCCGCGATTTCCTCGGCCACCGGGCCGGTCGCCGCAGGAAGCCCATCCAGCGCCCCCAGCGCGGCCGTGGCGTCGGCCTCCGCCGAGTCGGCGACCTGAAGCGGGGTCGTCCGCCCCGGGTCGGGCTCACGGCCGGCAGCCATCAGCTCCACGAACGCCCGGACCCCGACCCAGGCGGGGTTCAGGGGTTCCGCCTCCATGAGCCGCTCCAGGGAGATGAATCCCTCCCGGTTGACCCAGCCCTCGCTGTAGAGCATGTGGTCCCAGGTCGTGCCCACGAAGGTGGCCATGCGCAGCGGGGTCTGTCCCGCCCGGTCGAGAGCGGGCAGCAGTTCCTTGCCCGTCCCAGGCCCGTACTGGGCGTCGATGGCGCGGCGCAGACCGGCGTCCGTCAGGACGGGATCGTAGAGCAGCCGGCCCCACACCAGATAGAACAGCCGCTGTCGCTGGAACCCCCAGCGCGCCCCCGTCGCCAACGGATCCCGGTCGATGTAGTTGACGGCGGGGATGTAGCACTCGGACCCGGTGTAGTAGCCGCCCGTCCAGGGGCGGTCGTTCTCGGCCAGGTGGGCCCGCACGAACGATGGGGCGCACCAGCGCAGGCAGAAGAAGTCCTCGTTGCGGACCATCCAGGTGATCCGGAACCGGTCCGGCACGGGATCCCAGAGCGCGCCGGTGGTGGCCCCGGCGTGGATCCGGCACAGCCTGGGCGTGCTGTGGCCATGGGACCAGTTGTACTTGACCTCGGCATAGAGCGGGCCGGGCACGTCGGCGGCCTCGATCTGGCGCCGGCCCGTCAGCTCCGTATCGCGGTTCATGGGGCCGCAGGAGTGGGTCGATCCGGAATGGGGCACCCGATAGTTCACCTCGACCGGACGCCCCGCGTCGCGCACGGCCTGGAGCAGCACGCGGTCGATCCACTCGCCCCGTTCGGCCGGGGTCATGCCCCCCATCCGCTCCGAAGGGGCGAACCCGATGCCGTCGAGGTCGGGGTATTCGCGGAGCACCTGGGTCAACACCGAGCGGTTGTAGCGGGCGACGAGGTCGGACTGGTCGCCCTCGCCGAAATAGTCGGCCTCGATGCTATAGGTGGCCGCGCCATGGGCCCGGGCGAAGGCCGGCGAGACGAAGATGTTCCAGAAGAACATCTGGGTCCTGATCCCCCGGGCGTGCGCATGGCCGAACAGCCCGTGCCAGAAGGTCTGCCACTCGGCAAGCTCCCCGTCACTCAGGTCACAGGCTTCGGGGAAGTCCTCGGAGCGGACCATGAGATGCCACGGGTGGAGGCTCCACAGGGAGATCCGGTTAAACCGACACTCGGCCAGGTGGTCGATCAGGTCGCGATAGAAGTCCAGGTCGCGGCTGGCCTTGTCATGGAGCTGGATGCAGGGATGGACCCGGTACGACATCCAGGGCAGGTTGACCTTCAGGGCCCGGACCGCGAATCGCGGGCGGCCTTCGAGCCCGGCCAGGGTGCGGGGATCCTCGCCCGCGCGTACGCGCTCGGCCAGTTCAAGCAGCCCGACCATCGCGCCCGTCTCGTCCCCGCCTTCGATGGTCAGCCCATGGCCTGGGTCCGCGTCCGAGGAACGCACCCGGAAGGCTTCGGAAATCAGCGGATCGTCCTTGCCCGCCATTTCGATTCTGGCCTCGATTCGCCATGCCCCCGGATCGGTCCCCTGCCCTTCCCGCCAGCCGCGTGCGGTCAGCGCGTCTCTCAGCCGAGAGGCCCCAAAGGCGATGGGCGAAGGTTCGGGCGGACCGTCGAGGTGGAAGACGAAGGAATTTACCATGGCCGGAAGCCTACCCCCGCGAGGCCCCATGGGCACGCGATTTCCAGCGGCAACTACACATCAGCCTAGATCCGGCAGTTGACGGACGTGCATTCACGCAAGCTGCACCTGAACAGCAGCTTGCGCACGGAAGCGGCCGCACCCAATGGGTGATGCCCCGAAGGGCGGCTGTGGCGGACAGGACTTGGCTGCTGCGACCCCTCCGGGGTCGGACGGTGCGTTGAACGGGTTCCGGGGGTGTCGCGTTGCTCGACCCCCGGCTAA
>PXDE01000527.1 GCA_003566475.1 PVC group bacterium
ACCGAAGCCCCACGCCCAGAAGGATGGCCCCGAACCACGCGAAGAACACTGGCGGGGGCCAGAGGAGTTCCACCGTATCGAGACGGTATGTCTGGAAGCGCTCGTGGCCGTCGAACAGCAGCAGCCCGAACACGCCGAGGGGCCCCAGGGCGATCAGCCCCTCCAGATCCAAGTCCCGGCCCCCGGCTACCCAGAGCAGGCCAATGGCCACCAGCGCAAGCACCGCCAGCATAGGCAGGTAGTCGTCCTTTCCCGCCGGCACATCGTTCATCACTTCGAGGATGTACTGATGCACGGCCCCGATGATCAGCACGAGGGCGACCAGAACGAGGGCCATGGCCGGACGCCGCAGGAAGGGGCCCGGAGCCGGATCCGCGCCGGCCGCCCGGACGTTTAGCGCGTCGGCCGCGATGAACCCTCCCCCGACGAGGAGGAGCAGCCAACTACCCATCCACCGGATGCGCAGCAGCTCGCCACTCGGGTGCCAGGCGGCGAACCGGGCGCCGATCAGGAAGTTCCAGGCGAGGATCAGGACCAGTCCGATCAGAGCCAGCGGGCGCAGATCCACCCGGACCGGTCTCCGCAATGCCGCCAGCTTGGCCGTGCCAAGCGCCGCGCCCGCCGCCCCCACCATCCAGGCGCCCGTGGGGTCGCGGTCGGCCACCGTGGTCAGCATGAGCCCTCCGGAGAGCAGGAACAGCCCCGCGATCACCACCAGCGACACCGCGTCGTCGGTGACGTTCCGCCAGACCACCAGGAAGATCAGCGCCGCGAGCAGGCACAGCTCGTAGAGGTGCATCACCCCCAGAGTGGGCAGGATCTCCAGGAAGGTGGTCGGCTGCTCCAAGGCCGGCCCCAGCACCCGGGCGATACCCAGAATGATGAACATGGCGCTAAGGCAGAAGAGCAGACTGCCCCCGGTGAAATCCAGGAACGCCCTCCAATCCTGACCCAGGGTCCGGGACAGCGGGTGGGGTTTCCAGGCAGGAGTGGCGCCGGGAACGGGGACCGGCGGAGAACGGGGCGCTTGAGACTCGGACGGACTCGACTCACCGGGGCGCGTGTCCATGGCAACCTCCTTCGCCCCGCCCGCGGCACGGGCAGAACGGTTCAGCCGCAGCCAATATGGTCCCCCGCAGGCACCTCCGTCACGCCGAAATTCTGCGGCAGCCCGACGCGCGGGGCCTACCGGTGCTGGGCGGCGTAATGGTCGAGGAGCCGGCGGATCATCCTCTGGTAGGGTGTGCCATGGCGCTTGGCCTCGCGCTTGAAAAAATCCACGCTGGACTTGCTCAAGCTCATGGTGACCTTGACCTGCTCGTCCCGAAAGGCCAGCGCTTCGGGCGGAGGCAGAAGATCAGGGATGACCTTCACCTTCCCGACCGGACCGTCGGTGTAACGAATTCGTTTGCTCATAGATCCTCTTCCCTTTCCTCCAGTACCCTGCGCCGAAGATGCGGATGCGCTTCCCGCGCAGCGTGAACCTCACCGTGAGAATTCCGCCGTCAACTTCTCCGAAGCAGAAGTACCGCTTCTCGTGGTCACTATGCGTGACGTCCTCGGCAATGACGCGGCTCGGGTCGGCGAACGCAAACTGGGCGAGGTCGAACCCCACACCGTGCTTGGACCGGTTTTCCTCGTCCTTCAAGGAGTCCCACTCGAATCCGAACTCCGTCATGCGTCCTACCGTGCCTCATCACCCGGCAGCTTTCAAGATAAAGATATGTATAGATTTATGGATGGAGACACCACGCTGAGGAAACGGAGAGGACGCCGCTTCCACGGGGGGGCCCGTGCGAGGCGGCCGTGGCAAAGGCTTCCTCGCCGTCGATTCCGGCGGGCGGCGCGGGCGTGGCGTGCATGGTGCCTCGGAGC
Organism: PVC group bacterium; assembly: GCA_003566475.1. Taxonomy (GTDB): domain Bacteria; phylum Verrucomicrobiota; class Kiritimatiellia; order SS1-B-03-39; family PXDE01; genus PXDE01. The sequence continues at coordinate 1,876 of PXDE01000527.1, forward strand.
AAAGCCGTGTCCACCCATCCACTCATCCACCCATCCCCCCATCCACCCACCCATCCCACGCCCCGCGGCCCCACAACACGATTGGGCGAGTCTTGTCCCTATGGCATAGTTCCGCGTCTCACGCCCAACCCCAGGAGCCCGCCATGGACAAGACCGCCCGCGCCTTTCTCCGCGACCTGATCGAGAGCATCAGCCCATCCGGCTACGAGGCGGAGGCGGCGGTGGTGTGGGAAGCCTACGCCAGGGGCTTCGCCGACGAGGTGCGCCGCGACGTCCATGGCAGCACCCATGCCGTGGTCAACCCGGGCGGCTCGCCGCGGATCATGCTGGCCGGCCACATCGACGAGATCGGGTTCATGGTCACCCATATCGACAAGGAGGGCTACCTGTGGATCCAGCCCGTCGGCGGGTGGGATGCGCAGATTCCCCAGGGCCAGCGGGTGACCCTGCGCGGCCGCAAGGGGCATGTGCGCGGGGTGATCGGCAAGGGCCCCATCCACCTCATGCCACCGGACGCGCGGAACAAGGTCACCGGCCTGGACAAGCTATGGGTGGACATCGGGGCCAAGGACCAGAAGGACGCGGAGAAACGGGTGGCGGTGGGCGACCCCCTGGTTCTGGGCTACGGCTACGAGGAGCTTCCCCGCGACCTCGCGGTCGGCCGCGGATTCGACAACCGGGCCGGGGCATTCGTGGTGCTGGAGGCGGCCCGGCGGGCCCAGGCCCTGAGCCCCAAGGCCGAGATCCACGCCGTGGCCACCGCCCAGGAGGAGATCGGCCTGCGCGGGGCCACCACCTCGACCTTCGCCATCGAGCCCCAGGTGGGAATCGCGGTGGACGTCACCTTCGCCACCGACCACCCGGCCATGGGCGACGCGGTGAAGCGCGAGAACATGATCAAGCTCGGCCAGGGGCCGGTGCTCACCCGGGGTCCCAACATCAACGGCCGGGTGTTCGACCTGCTCCGGGCCACGGCCAAGGCGAAGAAGATCGGGGTGCAGATCAACGCCGAGCCCCGGGGCACGGGGACCGACGCCAACGTGATGCAGCTCAGCCGGGCCGGCGTGGCCACCGCGCTGGTCGGCATCCCCAACCGCTACATGCACAGCCCCTGCGAGATGGTGAGCCTGAAGGATCTCGACCGGGCCGCCGCCCTCCTCGCCCACACCGCCGCCGCCTTCGGACCGGAGACCGATCTGGTGCCATTCTGATTTCCCGGCGCGACGCCAGGGCATTGCGCGGTCGGATCCCCAGGGGCTTGGCGTGGTCGGCATTTGGAGTAGGTTTGCCGGGTGGACCTCTTGAACCGCCTGATTCTCCGGATGGCCATGGACCCAGCCCCATTCGTGGCGGTGTTCGGCCTGCTGATGGCCACGACGATTCCCACGCCTGCCCAGGAGGGTCTGCTGCTCCACTGGCCCTTTGGTGAGCCCCGCGGGCCCGAGGTGCGCGACGCCTCCCCCAACCGGCTGCACGGTCGCACCGACGCCGACCGCGTCCCCTCCCCCACCGGAACGGCCCTGCGGCTGGACGGCACCCCCCGGGCCGTGGTGCGGACGGACCTGCCCGAGCCGCTCCGGTTCGGGAAGGGATCCTGGACGTTCCTGGCCTGGTATCGGCCGGATCGGCTGGCCATCGACAGCCGCCAGAACCAGCGGCGCCTGTTCGCCTACGGACCGTTTCCGGAGGCCCACCTCAATGTCGATGTCCATGGCGACGGGCGGGTCACCACCTATCTCTGCTATCGGGGAGCCGACGGGCGGGACATCACCGCCGGCGCCCGGTCCTCGCTGGCCGTGGCCGAGGGCGCCTGGGCCCACATCGCCGTGGTCTGCGACCGCGAGGCGCGGCAGGTGACCGTGTATGTCAACGGTCATGCGGAGTCCCCGGGAGCCCTGCCGGAGGCGTTCGACGGCGACTTTTCCCTCCGGGGGGATCTCACCGTGGGCAGTGCCTGGCAGAACGCGCAAGGCCTGGTGGACGACGTGAAGATCTTTCGGCGGCCGCTCGCGCGGGACGAAGTGCGGCGGGCCTTCCTGGCCGCTCAGGAGCGGTACGCGGCCGCGACGCCGGAGCCGCTGACGGCCATGCTGCTCGAGGAACGGCTGGACCGGGCGTTCTCTGATGTAGCCGCCGCCTGGGGCCGCGGAGACTTCGCCGGGGTTCGGGAGCGATGTCTCGCTCTGGCCGGGGACCGGAACCTTCCCGCCCATGTCCGGAGCTACGCCCACCTGCGGGCGGCCCAGAGCCATCAGGCGGAGCGAGATCCTCAGGCCGCCGCCGCTGAGTACGCGCGGGTCGCCGGGAATCCGGACTACCCCTGGGTTCACCGCGAGGAGGCCCGCGAGGTGCGCGAGGAGCTGCTGCGGCGAATTCGGGGACTGCCAGCCCGTGGTCCGCAGGCCTCCCGCACCCGGATTCCCGAGGTAGAATCCTTCGCCGCCGAGGTGGCGGTGAGCCCCCAGGGCGACGACGCGGCCGAAGGGTCCGTAAGGCGACCCTTCGCGACCTTCACCCGGGCCCGGGACGAAATCCGGGCCCTCCGGAACCGGGGCGTCTCCGGCGCGGTCCTGGTCAGGGTGCTGCCCGGCACCTATCCCCTGAGGACCACCGCCCTGACCCTGGAGGCCCGGGACTCGGGCCGCGAGGACGCGCCGGTGGTGTGGCGGGCTGAACCGCCGGGCCGGGCCGTGCTTTACGGAGGCCGAGGGCTCGGCGATTTCGGGCCGGTGACTGATCCGATGGTGCGGCGACGGATTCCCGAGGCGGCCCGGGACCAGGTGCGGCAAACCGACCTTCGCGCTCAGGGGATTACCGAGTTCCCGGACCTGCAGGTTCGGGGGTTCGGTCAGCCCACTCCGCCGTCCACCCTGGAGGTGTTCCAGGGGAACCGGCCGCTGACCCTGGCCCGCTGGCCCAACCGGGGCATGGTCGGCATCCGCGAGCTCGTGGAGCCCGGTTCGCGGGCGGACGGGCGTCCGTCGGTGATCGGCTACCTTGACGACCGGCACGCCCGCTGGGTGGACGCGCCAGACGCCTGGATCTTCGGCTACTTCCATTTCCTGTGGGCTGACGCGGCCCTGCCCGTGGGGCGGATCGACCCCGAGGCCCGCACGCTCGCCACCGCCGAACCCTACCACTATGGCGGCCGGGCCATGGACACCCGCCAGGGGATCCAATACTACGCGTTCAATCTCCTCGAGGAACTCGATACACCGGGCGAATGGTACCTGGACCGGGCCCGGGGCATCCTGTACCTGATCCCCCTCGATGACGCCGGCCCGGCCCCGGAGATCGGCCTGCTCGACGGGCCGATGATCCGCCTGGACGGCGTCACCAACGTGCGCTTCGAGGGGCTGGTGCTCGATCTGGGCCGATCCGATGGCCTGGTGGCCCGGGACAGCTCGCGGATCGTGGTGGCCGGCTGCACCGTACGGCGGTTCGCGGGCACCGGGATCTCCATGCGGGGCGGCGAGCGGAACGTCGTGCTCAGCTCCCATGTCCACACCGTCGGACGACGGGGCATCGAGATGGTCGGCGGCGACCGGACCACCCTGACCCCCGCCAACCACGTGGTGGAGAACTCGCGCATCCATACCTTCGGACGGATCGACCGCACCTACACCCCGGCCATCCAGCTCGAGGGCGTGGGGAACCGGGTGGCCCACAACCGTATGCACGATGGGCCCAGCAGCGCGATGCGCATCGAGGGTAACGACCATGAGGTGGAGTTCAACGACTTCCACGACCTGGTCACCGAGTCCGACGACCAGGGGGCCATCGACATGTTCGGCAACCCCACCTACCGGGGCCTTGTGTTCCGGCACAACCGGTTCCGGGACATCGGCAAGACCGACGGCGGGCCGGTGGTCCACGGACAGGCCGGGATCCGTTTTGACGACGCCATCAGCGGCATGACCGTCTATGGCAATGTCTTCATCCGCAGTGCCCAGGGGAACTTCGGGGCCATCCAGATCCACGCCGGGCGCGACAACCTCATCGACAACAACCTCTTCGTGGAATGCCGTCACGGGATCAGCGGCGGCTGGAATCCCGGCAATCCCCACTGGCGGGCGGCTCGTCGGGATCCGCCTCCGCCGGGCGTCCTCGACACTCCGCTGTACCGCGAGCGCTACCCGGCCCTCGCCACCATGCACGAGGCGCCCGGGGTCAACCATGGGTGGCGCAACCTGTTCGTGGACGTCGCCAACCCCACCGGCCGGGCCCGGGGCATGGACCTCTTCCAGAACCTTTCCCTCGCCGGCCCTGGATTCGTGGCTCCCGAGGCGGGCGACCACCGGTTCCGCCCCGGAGCCCCCGCCCTCGCCCGCATCGCCTTCCGGCCCCTGCCCCTCGATCAGATCGGCCTCTACAACGACCGACACCGGGAAGGCTGGGTGGATTAAGGGGTGCGAAGGCGGGATGTGGGCGAACTTCCGGATTGGCCACAGGAGGCCCAGAAAGCACAACCGCAGGCCTCGCCCATCTGGCCCCTTCCCATTGCCTTGTAGCGGCAGCTCGTTGCGGGAGGGAGCGCGGAAACTACCCCAACTTGCGCCCCCCTATTGAGGATTTGTGCCGTACGAGGTAGCCTGTTCCAAGGTTGATCGAACCGTGGAGGCTGCGGCCATGCCGGAATCCCTGATCCAGTCCAATCCCTCGGTGATGATGGGGAAGCCCGTCGTTGCAGGCACGCGGGTGACCGTGGAGCTGATCCTCGAAAAGCTGGGGGCCGGTGAGACCATAGATCAGATCATCGAGGAGCATCCTCGGCTTACACGACAAAGCGTACTCGCGGCGGTGAGATTTGGGGGCGAGGCTCTGCGTGCGGATGTCGCATACCCAGTGGCCGACCCGGTCTCGTGAGGTTCGTAGCGGACGAGAGCGTCGATGCCCAGACCGTCGGCCAGTTGCGGGCGGATGGTCACGATGTCCTTTATGTGGCGGAAGCGAGCCCCAGCCTTCCGGACGAGGATGTGCTGGACCGGACCCGCGCCGGCAAGGCTGTGCTTGTGACCGCCGACAAGGACTTCGGCGAACTTGTCTTCCGGCTCGGCCGGGTCACTCACGGTGTCATCCTCGTTCGATTACGGGGCTCCTCCCCGGCCAAGAAAGCGGCCGCAGTTTCCGAGGCTGTACGAGCACATGGTGACGAGATGCGCCATGCCTTCACGGTCATTTCCCCAGGAATGGTCCGTATTCGTCGGAACCTTTGATGGAGGCCGAACGCCTGGCGCGTGCGGCGACGGGCTTCGCGCGGGGCCGGAGCCGTTCTCCTTCGCAGACTCAGTCGAACGGCCGCTACAAGGGGGAGGCCCACCCACCCATCCATGCATCCACCCCTCCCCTACCCCGCCGCCGCCCGGTCCCACCTCCGGTCCATGTCGCCCTTGGGGTCCAGTCGGGGCGAGCGGTCGAGCGGGTGCTCGTTCGCGGCTTGGCGTTCCTGGAACCGGCGGAGGTCGGGGGGCAGCGTGGCCACGAGCTCCCGGATGCGGCGGCGGGCGGTGTCGAGCGAATCCACCGTGCTCAGCTCCTCGCGCAGGCGGCGGCAGCCGGGGAAGCCGGTGACGTACCACACCAGCAGCTTGCGGGCGCTGAACACCGTGCCCATGTGGTCGCCGTGGAAGCTTTGATGGTAGTCGAGATGGCGCAGCACCACGTCGAGCCACTCGCCCGGGGTCGGCTCCTCGATCCGGCCTGACGTGAGGTGGCGGAACAGCCAGGGATTGCCCAAGGCCCCGCGCGATACCATCACCGCGTCGCAGCCGGTCTCCTCGACCATGCGCAGCGCGTCGGCCACGGTCAGGACATCACCGTTGCCGCAGACGGGCAGATCGGGCCGGAGTTCGCGGGCGGCCCGGGCCGCGTCGCGGATGGCATGGCGGCGGCAGGGCACCCCGTAGGTCTCCCCCCGGTACCGGCCATGCACGGTCAGCATGGCCGCGCCAGCCCGGGCGATCCGCCGGGCCGAATCCTCGGCCGTGGACTGCTCGGGAATGAATCCGAGCCGGATCTTGGCCGTCACCGGGATGCCCACCGACTCCCGGGTCCGGGCCACCGTCGCCTCCAGCCGGTCCGGATCCGACAGGATGGCCGAGCCCCAGCCCTTGGCCACGATCTTGCGGACCGGGCAGCCCATGTTGATGTCAACCATGTCGAAGCCCATGCCCTCCAGCCGGATGGCCGCCCGAGCCACGTCCTCGGCGCTGCCCCCGGTGACCTGCACCCCAAGCCGCGGCTCGTCGGGATGCCGGTCGAAGATGCGGGCGGTCGAGTTCCGGTCGAGCACGATGGCCCTGGCCGAGAGCATCTCGACGAAGGTCAGTCCCGCTCCCATCTCCTGGCAGATCCGGCGGAAGGGCACATCGCTGACCCCGGCCAGGGGGGCGAGGATGGCCCGGTTGGGGATCTCGACCCGCCCGATCCGGAGCGGCTGGCGGAACCAGGCGCAGGGGTCGGGGGGAGGATTGAGGTGGGAGTTGGCGGACATGGTGGGGGTTATGCCACGACGAGGGGCGGAGGGGAAGGGGGGGATGGATGGGTGGATGGGTGGATGGGCGGATGGGTGGATGGGTGGCACCCAAGTAGTCCGCTGTCTGTGACAGCGGACGGCGCATGAAACGGGCCTTCTTCGGAGGAAGAGGAGCCATGGGCTTGGGCTTCCTCGATCCAGGCGCCAGACACGCGCCCTCGTCCCGCCCTGCGGGAACAGCGAGGTACTGGGCGCCCCGCCCCGGATCGCGTATCCCGCAACTTGTCCGACGAAGCGCCTTGGCGAAGTCGGATCGCCCCGTGTCTCTTCCCCTGCACGGGCTGAACCCAACGGTTCAGCGGCCTCCACTGCCCTGAGACACCCATCCGGCCTGCCCGGACTCCGCCCCAGCAGAGTGGCGCGGCACCACCGGCGCGTGCCGCGCCGGACGGCCGGGCCGCCTGGCGGCCCGGTGTAGCCACGGCACTCTGCTGCCGTGGAGTCGGAGACGGATCACGACCAGATGTCCCATTTCCGCGTTCCGGCGGGCTCAACGCGTCCGCAGCCGTCACGGACCACCGACGCCCACCTCTCCTGCGCCGGGAATGCCACGTTGCTCAAGTCAGGTTCATGGCCTAGGTTCTTGCCGCATGACCATCTACGAAGAGCTGACCCGTGCGTTCAATCGGGGCCGGACCCGGGCGATCCTTTCCAGCGGCCAGGCGGTGGTCATCCATCGGCTGGCCGTGATGAGCAAGGATGGCGACTGGATCCTGCGAGAGACGCCCGAGGATCTGGACCACGTCCTGGAGGTGCTCCACCACCGCCACGCCACCTACCGGTTCGGGGCCCCGCTGGACGTGCGGTGGATGCGGGGCGGGTGGAGCAGCCACTTCGAGTTCAGGCGCCAGGACATGCGGGTCCGAGCCGACTTCGTGACCCGCCCGCCCCGGATCCCGGCGCGGGATCTGGAACGGATATGGCAGGAGCAGGAGGCCCGCGATCTGCCGGTCACGGATGTGGCCGATCTCATCGAGATCAAGAAGACCAACCGCGAGAAGGACTACGCCGTGATCGGAGAGATGGCCCGTCTGCTGCCCCGCCCCGAGGACCAGTTGCTGGCCTCGCGCAGCGCCCGCGACCTGCTTCGCCTGTCCGAGGCGCACCCGGACCTGGTGGCCCGTCTGGTCCCCCGGCGTCCCCTGCTGGCCCGCTGCCCGGAGGGGCGGGAGGCTCTGGAGGCCGCCCTGGACGCCGAGCGCCGCGAGCTGATGCACCGCAACGAGGAGCGTCTGGCCCGCTACCTTGCCGCCGCCGAGGCCTGGGCCCAGGCCTGGCCGTCGGTCTCGCGGGAGATCGCTGGGAAGCCCCTGCGCGAGGCGCACCGCATCGTGACCGAGCATGCCTCCGGCGTGCTCCCCGAAACCGTGGACGATGCTGGAGCGGGCCATGCACCCTGACCTCCGCGACGAGTTCCTGAGCGAGGAGGATCTGGACCTCCGGAATCTCAGCCGGGAGGAGCTGTCCGCCGTGTGGGACGCCTGGCTCCGCCAGGCCCAGGCCACTAACGATCTCGACGCCCGGCTCTACAGTCATGGCGTGTTCGTGGAGGAGCCGGACCCAAAGGGCGGCGCCCGTTCGAACCGCAGGCCATCCGCCCAGCTTCCGGACTAGCTTCCCTGCCTCGCCCGAATCTCCCGCTCCTCCCAGCCATCCTGGCCGTCGAGGGTCAGCACCGTCGCCACTCCCTGGCCCCGATATTCCTTGAGAGGGCTCCGGGTGCTCAGGGGGAGCATCCTCATGCGCGTGCCCTCCACGGTCAGGTCCGCGGGGAAGTGGAGGTGCCCGGTGTACACCGCATCGACCCGCCCCCGCAGGCAGGGCCCGAAGAGGTCCGTGTGCTGGATGTACTTCTCCATGTTCCGGCGCGGATCCTCGGCCAGGATCCGGGAGGCCACCTCGTCGTGCCGCAACGGGACATGGGTAAAGAGCAGGTTCCGCGGACGGTCGCCCAGCGTCTCGTCCAGCCAGGCTACGGTGGCCTCGGGCACCCGACTGGTGGCGCTGTCCATCAGCAGGAGCCGGGTGTCGTCCAGGTCGATGCACCGGTTCCCCATCTCGATTCCGGCCTCCGCCCAGCCGCTCCGGGGCGGCGCCGGCCCGTCACCATCGTCCGTCTCTGGCTTCCCTTCCCAGGAGAAGGAAAGGTCATGGTTCCCGGGGGTCGCCGCCCACGGGGCCCCCATCCCGTCGAGCAGCGAGCGGGCGAAATCCCGGTTGGGCTCGCTGTACCAGTCGACGAGATCCCCGAGGGCGACCACCAGATCCGGCGCCTCCCCGCGGATGGCCCGGACGAGATCCCGGAAGCTCGGCCACGCCTGGGCGAAATGGGCGCGGCGAACCTTCCGGTCCTCGTCGGGATCATCGGGCGAGATCAGATGCAGATCCCCCAGCACGATCACTTTCGTTGATGCCATAGCTTCCATCCTCTCATGAATCCACAGGATGGACGAGGACGTCCGTCCCGCGCCCCCCATGGCGCTCCCGCTCGCGTCGGCGTGTCTGCAAACCAGATGTCCGATCGGACATTTGGTTTGTCGGAGACCCTTCGGGAACCCAGGTCCAGCCCAAGCGGACGGCACCCGGTTCCGGACCCAGCACGCCCTTATCGGCCGTCCCCTGTTGCACTTGCATCTGGACTGTGCGGCCTCAGTTCGGGCACCCTCAACGGATCGGAGGCCATCAACGGGATGCAGGCGGCGGGAATTCAGCAGACCGCGTCCATCTACCAGGATCTGTTCCTCGTTTCGGGCAGCTACGATCTGGGATGGCTGGAGAGCGGGCGCAACAATCAGTCCGAGGGCGCCCCCTACTCCGTGATGTTCGGCCTGGCCGGAGGCCCGTTGGACACCGTGGCCAGCTTCACCGGACCGGAGGTCTCCACGGCGGTCTGGACCGAGCGCCTGATCCCGGGCCTCTTCGCGCCTGCGGATGGGATTTACCGCCTGCAGTTTCAGGCCACGGGGTCTCAGGACCGGACCACGCTGCTCGACGACGTGTCCCTCACCTCCGTGCCCCCGTCCCAAGTGATCCCCGAACCGGGAACAGGCATGGTCCTGGCGGTTGGGCTGGGCAGTCTGGTGGCGTTTCTCCGGCGGAAGCGGCGATCTTCGCGCACCGGGGCGGCGATCCGGCCTCAGCCGGTGTAGGCAACGAACATCAGGGCCGAGGCGCATAGCTGATCGCGCAGGCCGCCGCCGGGGGATTGGGGTTGAACCCTCCCCTGGCCTGGGCCACATTTCAGGCCATGAAGTCGGCGCGTCCCCCCACGTCATTCGAGTCGTCCGTCTATGCCGCCTGCCGGGCCATCCCGGCCGGGAAAGTGGCGACCTATGCGGATCTGGGCCGGGCCATCGGGTGCGGGAGCGCCCGGGCGGTGGGGCAGGCGCTGCGGCGAAATCCGTTCGCCCCCCAGACGCCGTGCCACCGGGTGGTGGCCTCCGATCTGCGTCTGGGCGGATTCAACGGCAACGCCGACGGCCCCGATGTCGCCCGCAAGGCCCGAATGCTTCGGGCGGAGGGGGTGCGGATCGAAAACGGACGCGTCGCTCCGGATTGCCACCATCGGTTCGGACCCGGCGCATGACCCGGCAGGAGCGGGCCGACGTCATCCGGCGGCGGCTGACCGACCTCTACCCGGACGTGTCCCCTCCTCTCGACCATCGCGATGTGTACACGCTGCTGGTCGCGGTGATGCTGTCCGCGCAGACCACGGACAAGAAGGTCAACGAGGTGACCCCCGCCCTGTTCGCCCGGGCCCCCTCCCCCGAAGCCATGGCCGCCCTTCCCGAGGACGAGATCCTGCGCATGATCCGCCAGGTCGGGCTGGCCCCCACCAAGGCCCGCAACCTGAAGGCCCTGTCGGCCCGGATCGCGGAGGACCACGGCGGCGAGGTGCCCCGGACGTTCGAGGAGTTGGAAGCCCTGCCCGGAGTCGGGCACAAGACGGCCTCGGTGGTGATGGCCCAGGGCTTCAGGATCCCCGCCTTTCCGGTCGACACCCATATCCACCGCCTGGCCCAGCGCTGGGGGCTCACCTCGGGGAAGAACGTGGAGACCACTGAGGCCGATTTGAAACGGCTGTTTCCGGAGGAAAGCTGGATCGGCCTCCACCTGCGCATCATCCTCTACGGCCGCGAGCACTGCACCGCCCGGGGCTGCGACGGCACGAAATGCGACATCTGCCGGACCTGCTTCCCCGACCGCAAGGGGCCGGTCAGAACGAGGAAGTAGGGCTCAGTCCGCCTCGTGGCTCTCCACGGCGGCCTCGAACGCGGGATCGGGCGCGTCGGGCGGCGCGGGGTCGAGCAGGTGCTCGCCGGCCCAGGTGATGAGCCAGGCCCCGGCCGGCGCGGTGGCGAGGATGCTGAGCACGGCCATGGCGAGGATCAGCTCCCCCGGGCCCTCGGGCATCCCGGCCGCCCGCATGGCGGCCAGGGGAACCGCCCCGATCGCCGCCTGCACCGTCGCCTTGGGCACATAGGCGAACCCCGCGAACACCCGCTCCCGGCGGGTGAACTCGCTCCCCAGCAGGCAGAGCTGCACCCCGACACTCCGTCCGGCCAGGCCGCCGGCGATCACGGCCAGTCCCATGAGCCCCGCCCGGGCGGCCACGGCCAGGTCCACCTGGGCGCCCACCAGGGTGAACAGCAGCACCTGCGCGAAGATCCAGACCTTGGCCAGCCGACCCGACAGCTCGTGGGCCGCGTGCTCGCGCTCCTCGAGGATGATGAACCCCATGGCCATCACCGCCACCAGCCCGGCGAAGGGAACCGCCGACGCGCCGGCGTGGCCGGCCTGACTGAACAGCACCGAGATGCCCAGCAGCACCATCACCCGCTTGGTGGCCCGGGGGTTGAACCGGTCGAACCACCGGCAGACCAGCCAGCCGACGGCGAGGCCGGCGGCGAGGCCGAGGACCACGGACAGCGGCACGGTGGCGATCTGCCAGATCCAGGCCCCTTCGGCGGTTCCCGCGTACACCCCGACCAGCCCCGAGCAGAGCACGATGGCCACCGCGTCGTCCATGGAGGCCCCGGCCAGGATCAGGGTGGGCATGCCCCGTTCCGCGCCCCGCCGCTCCTCGATGAACCGGACCATCAGAGGCACCACCACCGCCGGGGACACGGCGGCGAGGACCGAGCCGAGGATGGCGGCCTCCAGGCGGGTCACCCCCAGCAGCATGGGGGCCACGAGGGTGACGGCCCCGATCTCGAGCAGGCAGGGCACGAACGACATGAGGACGGCCCGGCGCCCGACCCGGAACAGCACCTGGCGGCTGATCTCCAGGCCCGATCGGAGGAGGATTACCACCAGAGCGATCAGCCGGAGGTCGGCCGCGACGGGGAAGATGCCCGGGCTGACGGCGTTGAGGGCGTGCGGCCCCACCGCCACCCCCAGCAGCAGCATGCCCACCAGTCCGGGCACCTTGACCGACCGGAACAGCCAGTCGGCCAGGAGTCCGAGGATGATCAGTTCCGCGATGCCGACGGCCATGCCGGGGACTGTTTCACGGGAGCGGACGCGACGGCAAGGAGAAGCACGCGTCCAGGCCTTGGACGTTTTCGTCCAGGGGTTGGACGTGTCCGGAGCCCTGGAACGGCCTACGCCTCCAGCCCGGCCGCCCAGGCCCGGAGGAAGCGGGCCAGTTCGGGGGCGGAGGGGGAGCGGGCCTCGCGGACATAGAAGCCGGAGGTGCCCACGGCGGAGACCAGGGCCTGGGCGGGCGTGAGGCCGCGGACCAGGCCGTAGCAGAAGCCCGCGTTGAAGTTGTCGCCCGCCCCGGTGGTCAGACGCGGCTGCGCGGTGTAGGGCCCCTGGAGGGTCGCCTCGCCCTCGGCGGTCGAGACGGCGGCCCCGTCCACCGGATGGATCACCGCCAGGGCCAGCCCCAGCCGCTCGCGGATGGCCCTGGCCCGCGCGGCCAGAACCTCGGGCACCTCGCCCAGGACCGCCTCCGCGACCTGTTCGGACTCGCGGGCGTTCATGCCCAGCATCACCCGGGTCTTGGCCCCGGTGCCCGCGAGCAGCTCCAGCACACCCACCAGATCCTCCTTCCGGCGCTTGGCGGGATCGGTGAGGTCCACGAACAGGGGCGGCGGATTCGCGCTGGCCTCGATCAGCGTCCCGAATCCCTCCAGAAGCGAGTTCATGTTGGGGAGCATGGTCCAGTTGGTGAACGCGAGCAGATCGGCCTCCTCGACCAGGGCGGCCAAGTCCTCGATCGGGGCCAGCTCCAGCAGGCGGTCCCAGTTGACGCCGCTCATATGGGTCATCTTGCCCAGCATGAGCTTGCCGTCGTGAAACTCCAGGGCGTCGGTGTAGCCGGGGTCGCTCAGGGAGATCACCTGGCGGCAGCCCTCCGCGAAGGCCTGGAAGACGTGGTGCACGTGCTCCTCGCCAAGGGCGCCCACGTAGTCGACCGCGCAGCCCAGGGAGACCAGCCCGTTGGCCATGATGGGGCCGTTGCCGCCCAGCTTCTCCTGCTGGACCACCAGTTCGAGGTTGGCGCTGAACCCGGCCGCCCGCCGGATGCGATCGGCGAGCTGCTCCATGGCCAGCATGGGCTGGTAGTGATCGGCGTCGGCCCGGGTGTCCACCACATGGATGATCTGGTCCACGAACCCGTCGAAGCCGGCCAGCACCCGGGGGGCATGTCCGGGATCCGCCTCGAGGGCGGCGGCAACGGCGAGGCGGGATTCGGAGCTTCGGGATTGATCCTTCATGGGGCGCACGCGATGGTTGAGGCCTAAACCCGGCGAGCATACGCTTCGCCGGAGGGTTGTAAACGCTGTTTCCGAGAGGTGATGATGAAAACGCTGGTGATCCTCCTGAGCCTGGTGACGGTCGTGGTGATCGTGGCAGCGGTGGTGGCCTATCTCGGCCGGGCCGACGACGGTGGCGATGCGGCCTACCGCGAGGCGCTGGAACAGACCCAGAACCACGCCCTGGCCTCCGCGGATCCGGCGGAGATCCCCGGGCTCGCCGCGTTCAAGGCCTTCTTCGCATCGGTGACCGAGGAGTCGGCCCGCGAGCAGGGCCCCCAGGTCTATGCTCCCGAGGCCTGGTTCTTCGACACCCTCAAGGAGATCCGGGGCGGCGAGACCATCGCCGCCTACCTCGCGGATACCGCCGCCCGGGCCGAGCGGTTCGAGGTGGAATTCGACAGCGTCGCTGTGGCCTCGCCCAACGTGTACGTGCGGTGGACCATGACCTACCTTCCCAAGGGCTGGGAACCGGACCGCGTCCTGATCTCGCACGGGATGTCCCAGCTCCGGTTCGATTCCGAAGGCCGGGTGGTCCTGCACCGCGATTTCTGGGACGCGGCCTCCGGGTTCTATGAGCACATCCCGGGACTGGGCCACGTGATGCGCATCATCCGGCGGCGGGCGATTTGAGCCCGAAGCCGCATCTGGTGGTGATCGGCGGCGGCTCGGCCGGCTTCGCGGGGGCCTTCCGGGCCCACGCGCTGGGGGCGCGGGTGACCGTGGCCAACACCGGGCTGCCCCGGGGCGGCACCTGCCCGAACGTGGGCTGCGTGCCCTCGAAGTTCTACATCCGGGCCGCCGAGCAGTTCCACCGGGCGCACCACCCCACCTACCGGGGCTGGCGTCCGGCGGGGACGCCCACGCTGGACTGGCCCGCGCTGGTGGCCGAGAAGCGGGAGCTGATCGCCCAGATCACCCGCCCGCATTACGTGGACCATGCGGAATCCCTCGACGACTTCGAGGTCGTTGACGCTCCGGCCCGGCTCCTGGGGCCCCGGGCCCTGGACATCGGCGGAGCGACCTGCCACGCCGACGCCATCCTCATCGCCACGGGAACGAGACCGCGAGCCCCCATCATCCCGGAGATCGGGCCCGGGGTGGAGTGGCTTTCCAACGACACCCTGTTCGACCTGCCCGAGCTTCCGGCATCGCTGATCGTCCTCGGCGGCGGCTACATCGCCCTCGAATGCGCCCAGATGATGGCCCGGTTCGGGACCGAGGTGACCGTGCTCCAGCGGTCGGCGCAGGTGCTGAGCCATCAGCCGGCCTACGTGGCCAAGGAGATCGAGCGCTGGTTGCGCGAGGAGGGCATCCGGATCGAGACCGGTACCAGCCTGCGCTCCGCTTCCCGGAACGGGAAAGGCGTTGAGGTGACGTACGAGCAGGATGGCGAAATGCGACGCGTCCGGGCCGAACATCTGGTGGCCGTGCAGGGACGGCAGCCGAACACGGAGGATCTGGGCCTGGAGACGGCAGGGGTGGAGACCGACCGGTCGGGCAGCATCCGCACCGATGCCCGGTTCGAGACCACGGCCCCCGGCATCTACGCGGCCGGGGACGTCATCGGGGCGCCGGAGCTGGTCTATACCGCCTCCGAGGAGGCGGAACGGGCGGTCGAGAACGCGCTGACCGGGTCGTCGCTCGGCTACGATCCCGACCTCGTGCCCTGGGTTGTCTTCACCGACCCCCAGGTGGCGGGGATCGGGCCGGACGAGGACCAGGCCAGGGCGCGGGGCCTCGACGTGGACACGGCCGAGCTACCGGTGACCCGCTGGCCGCGGTTCCGGGTGGCGGGGGAGACGCGGGGATTCCTGCGGCTGATCCGGGACCGGCAGCGGAACGTGCTGGTCGGCGCGAGGGCGGTATGTCCCGAGGGCGGCGACCTGATGTCCGAAATCCGCCTGGCCATTCTGAACCAGACGCCGGTGCCCGAGATCGCCCACGGGTTCCACCCCTACCTCACCCTGAGCGAAGGGATCGAGCGGGCGGCGCTGAAGTTCGCAGATTAGCGCAGGGAGGCGCACGCGAAGGGGTCAGGCTGTAATGCTTCCAGATTCGTTCACTCCTGGTCGTCAGCCTCATCTGGCCCATACAGGTGGCGGACCAGGCTGTTGAGGTACTCCTCGAGGTTGGTGTATCCATCGCCATTCCGGTCCCGGTTACCTTCCTCGGGATCGCCAACCTGCAATCCGTGCTGACGTTTCCACTCGTCGGGAATGCCGTCGCCATCCGAATCCTTCGGGGCCGGCTCGCTACGCAGCTCGGGCCAGCCTCCGACGTCCTCCTGGGAGTCGATGATACCGCGGTTACCGAAACGGGCGGTACCGGTGCGAACCTCCTCGACGATCCGCTCGTCGACGCTATCGCGAGTCCGTGAGGCCCCGGCAAAACGCAGCACGGCCTCGTAGGCATCTTCGGCCGGGCGTTGGCGACGGATGGCCGACACCTCGTGAGGTCGGTCCACCAGCATGTCGGCGTTGGCGCCATGCCGGAACCTCACTCCGGTGTGGTTGTCGCGGGTGATCTCCGGGTAGCCTTCCACGACATTGCCTGCAATATACAGCCGGGGATCGAACCGGTGATGCTCGCCCATCTCGGCCGCGCGCCTGTCGGGCGCCCGATTCCAGAGCTCGAAAATGACATACGGACGAGGATCTCCTGTATTCGGCCCGGGCTTATAATAGTTGCCCACCCAGTTGACAAAGTCGTTGGACGCATCGTGATTGGCCGCCGACGGCGCGTTATAGATGACGTTATTGCGGATATCGGCAAGGCTATGGGACCGCCAGGCCACCTTGGGGCTCCGGTAGTTGTGGTGAGCATAGAGATTGTGGTGCAGGGTCTCCCGTCGTCCCCGGACCACGGTGCCAAAGGCGCGGTTGGTTCGGCCCATAAACCGGGTGCGGGGCGCGTACAGGCCCTCCGAGATGATGCTCCATTGCGTGGTGATCAGATCGATGTCCCCGGGCTCCGATTCCCGCACGGATTCGTAGACCGGCGAGGAGGTCGACAGGGTCTCGTTGATGCCCCAGCTTGCGGACACGTGGTCCAGGATGATGTTGCGTCCGGCCTCGATACGAATCGGCGAGCGGCCGTGGCCACCAAGGTCGCCCATGCGGGACCGGATGAAGCGGACAATGATATGGTCCGCGCGGATTCTGAGCTGGTCGTTGCGCAGGGTGATGCCGTCGCCCGGCGCCGTCTGCCCGGCGATGGTGATGAACGGCCGGTCGACGACCAGCTCGCTTTCGAGGGCGATGGTCCCGGAAACGGCGAAGAGTATGGTCCGGGGTCCGTCGGCGGTCTGGATGCCGTGGCGCAGGGAACCCGGACCAGCGTCGTCGAGATGGGTGACATAGTAGACATCACCCCCGCGCCCGCCCCGGGCATACCGGCCGAACCCCTCCGCCTCCGGAAAGGCGGGGATCCGCCCGCCCGCCGGGTCGTCGGCGGGCCCGGAATCCGCCGCGTCGGCGGGCTCGTCCGCGCGCAGGGCGTGGACGCGGAAGCGTTCGATGCGCATGTGGTTGTGAACCGTGCGGAACCCGAAGTATCCCTCCCGGTAGGGGGCGTCGTCGGCGACATCAAACACCACCTCGCCATCGCGCAGGTAGCGGATGGTGGGGCCGTCGGCGACCAGCTCGATTCGCTGGCGCCGGTTGGCGGTGATCATATGGCGCGGGTCGCGCAAGTCGTGTTCGGGAAGCAACGGACGGTTTCGTTCGCCGATGTAGCGCCGGAAGCGGGTGGTGCGGTTTCGGTTCCCGCCCAGGCCGACATAGTAGCCACGCATGCGATGGTAGTCCTCGAACCTCCCGCTGCGCCGCACGGAGAAGAAGTCGCCGTCCTCCGCTCGGGGATCGGTGAACATCCAGAAGCAGTTGAGGTCGCTGACCCGGTCGTTCGGCCCTCCCTGATCGACGACGGTCACCTCGTAGGAGATTCGCACCGGACCTTCGAGGCGATGACGGAACCACACCGTGCATCCCCCCCGCACGTCGATGATCAGCACGCCGTCCCGGGCGCGTACGGTCCCGTCCCCGTCCAGCTCCACCACCCATTGCTCCATGCCGCGGTCGAAATCATCGGCATGGAGCAGGGATGGTCCAGAAGCAGGCGGCGGGTCGTCGGCATCCCGGGGCGCTTCGGCATGGCCGGACCGAAGCCACACGACCAGCAGCAGGAGGAGGGAGACGGGCCAAGGGCCAAGAAGCGGGTGACGGTGCCGGGGAGCGAGGGAAGATGAATAAGCCATGCCAAGACCCTGGGCCAGCCGCCCCGTAGAGTCAAACCGTCCATGGCGCATTCGCGCCAACTTCGCGCACACCTACCAGCCCCCGAACCCTTCGCGCACGGCGAAGCCGCGTGCTGTAGCCGAACGCGCCAGGCGTTTGGCCGCCCGGGGGGCGTCCGCGTTCACGTGTCCGATTCGCGCGAAGCTCCTCTCCAGGCACTGGGCCCTTCTCGGCCCGCGTGCATCCACGCCCTCGGCGGGCGCGGCTACACAACACGCCCCGTAGCCGCCGACGCCTCGCCTTCGCCCGGCTTCGGAGGGCACAGCCAGCCGCCGGACGCCCGTGTGAAGGGGGGCAGATGGATGGACGAAGCCGTCCCCTACCCCATGGCATCCACGCCCGCGTTGAGTTGTCTGCAAACCAAACGTCCGATCGGACATCTGGATTGACGCCGGATTCTCAAAAACCCCTGTGATGCCGCCTCACCAGGGAGACCACTCCGAGGGGAACCGGCGAGCGGTTCCGCAAACCAGATGTCCGATCGGGCATCTGGTTTGTCGGAGGCTCTTCGGGAACCCCGGCCCCCCTTCAGGATGCGCACGCGAAGGGGTCAGTCACGCGGTCCGGTCCCATTCATCCCTTCCTCTCATAGATGGACAAGGACTGCCCACAGAAGAAGGCTTCGGAGAACCGCCTGCCCGAGGAAGAGGGAGCGCGGTGAGCACATGAAGCGGCCAGGCCGGCCCATGCGATGCAGAACAACAGCTTACGCATCTGGCTAGCAGCCCTACCCATGCACGAACGCTTCCGGCGAACAGGCAACTCCCCGAGCGTGACGAAGGATCTCCTTGTCGGAAGTCACGAGCCGCACCCCCAAAGCCTCGGCCAGGGCCACGTACTCAGCGTCGTAGGCGCTGAGAGACGTGGAGTCGGCTTTGGCCAGAATGTGTTCGGGGTCCGGGATCAACACGTGACCCGCCATCTGAGTCTGCGCATCCTGCCAATGGGCCCGGGCAAGGTCGGGCGGCATGCCTTGAGTCCGAACAAAGGCGAATAGGATGTTTCGGAACTCGGACGCCCAGAGCGGCGTCGATACCCAGTCCGGATCCTTCACCAGGACATCGTCCGCCACTTCCGACTTCGTGCCGGGAAGGTGGAGATAGGCGAGCAGGTTGGTGTCGGCCACGATCATGGCCGGCCGGACTGACGTGCTTCGCGCAGCAGCGCTTCGGTCAGTCGGCCCGGCGTCTGCCGTCGCCGGGTCCGCACAGAAGCCAGAAAGGCGTCCACATCCATGGGATGTCCCAGCACCGTCTGTTCAAGGCAGGCAATGGCCTCGCGGTTGAGGCTTCGGTGGTTCGCCGCCGCCCGGTCCTGAAGGGCCCGGTGGAGTGGCTCGGGTAGGTTCTTGAGGGTGATGGTAGCCATAATGGAACCATAGTGGATTCAGACGTGGAGATCAAGCGGCGGTGGTCGCCTGCCCGTCAGCCGACCCGAGACTTCAGGCGCTGCGCGATGGCCACGGCGAGCTGCTTGCCGGCCTGGCGGTAGGCCTTCTGGGTGAGGATCCTGCCTCGGGCCTCGGCGTAGGGGATTTCGAGGGTGAGGGCGGGCACTCCGAACTCCTCCAACACGCATCGGGTGAAGTTCGGAGTCTCCCAGCGCGACGGGTAGTCGGCCTGGCGCTTGAACCGGTCGGCGGCGAATGCCGGGGCCAGCGCGCCGCCCAGCACATTGGCCCACTTCTCCGATTCGGCGAGAAGCCCGGGGGCCGCCTCTGACGAAAAGAGGAAGGTGAACAGGCCATCGACGTCACTGGCTCCGGGCGCATGGAGATCGAGGGCGAGGGCGGGCGCGCACCGGTCGGCCCACCGGCGCAGGTCGGCCTTGATGGCCAGCGCCTCGTGCCGCATGGGCGGAATGCCCCAGGCCCGGTTGAGATCCCAGGGGTACCGGTCCTTGCCGTAGGCCCCCTCCTCGATGCCTTCGGGATCGGCCAGGGGCACCGTCCAGACCAGCAGGTTCCGGGCCTTCTGCCGCGACAGTTCCTCGAGCAGCCCGTCCAGCACCCAGGATCCGGGCGTCTCGCCGGCATGCTGACGGGCGAGGAGAAACACCCCGGGCAGGCGGGCCCCCGGCTCGCCGTACCCATTGGCCAGCCGCAGCAGGGGACGGCCATCGGTGGTGACCCCGATGGAATCCCGGTTCCAGTATCCGCCGGACTTGCGGACCAGGGTCTCCAGCTCGTCACGGCCATAGGGGAAGCAGAAGGCGACGTCGGTCTCGGGGTCCGGATACTTGGCCGCCCAGGTGGCCGACATCTGGCCGTCCGGCTCCAGCCGGGGCACTCCGTGACGGAGCCGCGTCCAAGTCTGTCCGCGCGAGCGCACCACCGGAATGAGCGCGGCAGGATCGCCCCCTCCCAGCAGGTTGCCCACATGCCGGAGGACGAGCCGGAGTTTGGCCTCGGGCGGCACCGAGCCCGGTTCGGTCTCCTGAAGCCGAAAGTGGAACCACAGGGCCTCCGGCCCGCCCCGGGGATCGGCGGCGAAGCTTACTACCGTCTCATTCTCCTCCCGCTCGATGGAGATCAGACGGCCATTGCCGGAAGGGAATCGGGTGAGGAACTTGAGGGCCATGAGGTTCTCCGAGTGCGCAGGAGTGGCCAGAATACTTCAGGGGACCGCCGGACGGAAGGCTTCTCGCGATTCAGAGGTCGAGGGATGGGAGGTGGGGATTGGGGATCGGAGGCTGGGCAATGCCTGCCCGCCGCCGTTTGCTCTCGCTCCCGCTGCGCGGCGTCACGGACGATCTTCCTTCCCAGAGCCCCTACCGCCGGGTTGCCCGGTGGAGATCCAGCAGGCTGCGCATCAGGGCCGGCCCCCCGGTGATGGATTCGTAGTGGTCATGCTGCCGCGCGCCTGCTCCGGGCTGGTCCTCGCGCACCGTGAAGGTCACGTCGCTGTCGGCGACCCGGAACCGCGCCCCGGCGGGGTCGGCCCGGTAGGCGCCCCCGATGCGAAGGTTCTCGAAATGGATCCGGGCGCCGGGGGCGCCGCGCACGATGCTCTCGGCCGTGCCGAACCGGTCGTGGGTCTCGTCGATGAACCGCAGGTCGCGGATTCCTCCGTGGTCGATCAGGTAGTTGCGCCCGTCCGCTCTGGCCCCCTCGCCTTTCACAATCTCCTCGTACCAGTTTCGGCGGAAGACCGCGTCGCGGAAGACGGCCGGGTTGCGCGGCATGATCTGAACGCCTTCCCGGGCGGTCAGGATCACGTTGTCCTCGAAGACGATGTTGAACACGTCGCTCGGCCCCGACTCGTTGTATCCGTACTTCAGCGCGGCCGTTTCGGTCCAGATGACGTTATTTCGGATCCACACGTCGTGCATGTCGCGCGAGGCGCCGTCCGGGGCGATCGGCCGCCCCTCGTGCTCGCCGCACGTCTTCAGACAAATGCCGTCGTCGCGGGCCATGAAGAAGCTGTCGCGGACGGCCACCCGCACGCAGCTATCGAGATCGATGGCGTCCTCGTTCTTGTACCGCCGCCAGACCATGTCGGATATCACCTTGTAGTTCTCGACGGTCATGTCGGCGCCGTAGTGGAGGACCGTGTTCCAGCTTGACGAGTTGCGGCTGAACACGCCCTCGATGAACACGTTCTCGGCCCGCGAGAACTGCACGTTGACGATCCGGTTGCCATCGACCCTTCCCGGCCCGCCCACCACGATATGCGGCGGCAATCCGGCCAGTCTCGGGCGGAGGAGGTGGGCGTTGCCGTCAACCACCCCGCGCCCGCGGATGCCGCAGTTCTCCACGCGGTACGCCGTGATGAAATTGAGCCGACGATAGGGACCGCCGGGATGGTCGCGGTGGAAGTGGGCGGGGTCGTCGGAGGCTTTCAGCACCGCGCCCGCCGCCAGATACAGGGTGACGTGGCTGCGGAGCACGATGGTGCCGGCGCGATACAGGCCGGGCGGGAAGTACAGCACGGACGGCTCCGGCTGGTCCGAGGCCTCCTGGATCGCCCGGTTGATCTCCTCCGTGACGACCCGCTCGCCGGTCGTGTCCACGCCGTACTCGGCGATGCTCGCCACGCCGGGATCCCCCAGGCGGGGCGGGTCGCTTTCCGGCGGGTCGAGGAACAGGAACAGGGTCTTCAACCCGTTCGCCTGAAACCGGATGTAATGCCGCCCCGAAACGGGGAACGAGGCCGACGCGCCATCCACCTCCACGGGGAACCTCTCTCTTCGCGGGCTGATGACATGCGACGCGATGGGCTCGCGGGCCTCGATGCGCACGGACAGCTCCCGGTCCGTCGGCACCGAGGCGTGCGCATAGCAGAACGGGCCGAACCACCGCACCACGGGAACCGCGATCCCGTCCACGGCCACGGCATAGTCCTCCTCGGCCGCGTCGCCGGGCGGGATGGGATGGGGCTGCACCTGCATGGAGGCAACGGTGCCCGGCCAGGCGATGGCGAGCAAGGCCAGACAGGCCCGGGCCGCCAGGGCGGCCGGAGACACCTTGGCCTTGAACTTGGGGGCGTGCCTTCTGCGCTTGTCGGACATGCTGCGGACTCCTCTTCGAAGGCCCGTTCTATCTCTTAGCACCCTGTCCAGCTTCTGGGGAGCAGCTCACCCATCCCTACTCCCCATCGCGGGCGATGGCCCGGCCCTGGAGGGGAAGGGCGACGCGGTCGCGCCGCCAGGAGATGTCGCCGTCGGTGTGCTCGTCGGTGTCGTGGAGAACGACCCAGGTGTGGCCATCCATGGATCCTTCGGCGACCACCCGACCCGGCCGTCGGTTGCCTCCGCGCCGAAGACGGATCCGCAGTTCGGTGGGGGTGGCGGCCTGTCCGGGCCCCACATCCAGCGAAATCCAGGCCGATCCCCGCCGGGGTCCGCCCCAGCGCTGCCGCCCGGAATGGTCGAACACCCGCCAGGCCTGGCT
>PXDE01000436.1 GCA_003566475.1 PVC group bacterium
AGGTCCAGCACACGGTTCCGTCCATGCCCTCGGCGCGGAACCGCAGAGCGTCAGGGAGGTGAAGATCGGGGCCCACAACCTCCAGGGGGCCGGAAAGGGTCGGGGAGGGGAGGTCGGAGTCGGGGAGGGGAAGGTTCAGCTCAGAGTTGGCCATGGGTGGTTTCTAGCAGGAGTGGAAGGTCTTGGCGAGGGCCATGGCCGCAGGCTCGAATGCTCTCTCAAGCAATGGAAGCTCGGCACTCCGCGACGGAAAACCCATCATCGACGAATCCTGGGGAACTTCCAACGCCACCTTGGACAGCGGGGGCAGAGTCCCGTCTGCGGGACGGCGACCCCGCTTTGGCTTCCGCCCGTCTTCGTCAGACTACGCCGGGCAGGCCGGAGACGGGGCGTCGTGCTACGCGCGCGCGGGTCAAGCCCCCTCCGGGGGAAGCCAAGGCGGTGTCGTGCAACAGATCGTGCATCGCGAAAGAGGTCCCCGATGGTTTCGGGTGTGGCGCGGCGCCGTTTCGAGGCCAGTGCCACCGCAGTCCATGGGAAGGGCCAACGCTATCGCTTCTCGTGGCGCCCAGCGTGTGGCGCGGGAGAACACTCCCCGAGCCGCACACCCCACACCTCACACCCCGCCGTCGGGCTATCCCTTGACCGCCCCCACCGCGATGCTCTTGACCACGTGTTTCTGGACCAGGATGAACAGGATGAGCACGGGGACGATCATGACCGAGGCGGCCGCGTTGATCTGGTGCCATTTGCCGGGATGCCCCTGCTGGAAGTTGTAGACGGCCACGGCCAGGGGCTGCATGGAGGGGCGGCTGATGGTGCAGAGCAGGGGGACCAGGAACTCGTTCCAGGAGGTGAGGAACGCGAACAGGCCCACGGTCATCACGATGGGCCGGGCCATGGGGAAGGCGATGTCGAAGAACATGCGGAAGGGGCCCGCCCCGTCCACGGAGGCCGCCTCGTCCACCTCCTTGGGCAGGGTGAGGAAGAACCCGGCCATGAGCAGGGCGTTGCCCATGCCGAAGCTGGAGAGCCAGATGGTCATCCCCCACAGGTTCTCCATGGCCCCCACCCCCAGCAGCATCTTGAAGATGGGGATGATCCGCGCCTCCGTGGGCAGCACCGAGGAGAAGATCATGATGCCCAGGACCAGGAACTTGCCGGGGAACTTCATGCGGGCCAGGGCGTAGCCGAGCATGGAGGTGACCATGACCGTGACCGACACGATGACGGCGGTGATGAGCGCGCTGGTCATGAAGTGGAGCAGGAAGTTCTCCTCCTTGAGCACCACCCAGTAGTTCATCCACTGGGCGGTGGCCCCGGTGAGCCAGCCCCGCCGCCTCAGCTCGTCGAGCTCGGCCTCGGCCTGGGCCTCGTCGGCCAGGCCCTGGGCCCGGGCGTAGTCGGAGGCCGACCGGCTGTCGCGGGCGAAGGTGGACCGGGCCTCGGCCCGGCGGACGTTCTCCGCGTCCATGGACCAGAGGGTGAGCACCTGGCGCGGGTACAGGCCGCCCTCGGTCAGCCGTCCCCGCGCGGTCTCCATGAGCGCGAAGGCCGGCTCCGGCTCCCCCTCCTCCGTGGTCCGCCCCTCCACCGGCAGCAGGACGCCCTCGGTGGCCAGGCGGTCGAGCAGGGCCTCCGCCTCCTCGAGGTCCGTGCGCAGCCACAGCGAGGCGGTGCGCGGGGTGACCAGATAGGGCTCGGCGATGACCGGGTCCGGCGGCAGCTCGGACGGCCATACCCCGGTCTCGGTCTCGACCAGGATTCCGTCCTCGACCAGGTCGTCGTACCCGGGGCGGTCCGCGTCGGCGGCCAGCCAGGACCGGACATGGCGCACCGTGGCCTCCCGCTGGAGGCGGTCGATCACCCGCAGCTTGAGCTGCAGCCGCTCCCGGGCCTCGGGCAGGCGCGCGGCGGCGGGGTCGAGATGCAGGGGCAGCACGTCGTGCAGGTCGAAGGTCGGGGACAGCTCGTACTTCCGCCGGGGGACGGGCGACAGCCGGTCGCTGCTGGCCTCCTCCTCGGCCTTGAGGCTGGTGCCGATCATCCATACGAAGGGATACACGTTGAGGGCGCAGAGGACGACGAGCAGCAGATGGACCAGGACATAGGGGGTCCGGTAGCGCAGGGTGTCGGCCCAGGCGGTGCGGGCCCGGGGCGGCGGGGCGGCGGCGGGCGGGGGGAGCGGAGCGTCAGGCATGGACCACCTCCGGCGCGGCGGGCGCCTGGCCCCCGGCCGCCCGTTCGGCGGCCAGGCGGCGCCGCCACCGGCGCGCGATGATGAATACGTTGGTGAAGGTCAGCGCGGCCAGCATGGCCGCATAGACGATGCCCAGGGCGGAGGCGTAGCCGAGGTCGGGCTCGATGCCCGGCGGCTTCTGGAAACCCTTCTTGAAGATGTAGGTGGCCACCAGCTCCGAGGAGTGGCGGATGCCGCCCTCGGTCATCACGAACACCACGCTGAAGGCGCGGGCCGCCCCGATGAGGGAGTTGAAGGCGATGATGATGAGGATGGGCTTCATCTCCGGCAGGGTCACATGGATGAAGCGCTGCCAGGGGTTGGCCCCGTCCACCTTGGCCGCCTCGAACAGGGCGGGGGAGATGGACTGGAGGCCGGCCAGGAGCAGGATGATGGTGTAGGGCAGGCCGTGCCAGAGCCCCACCGCCATCACCGTGGCCAGCCCGGTGCGCTCGCCCAGCCAGTCGATGGTCTCCCCGGGCCGGGCCAGCCCCAGCCAGACCGGAAGGTCTTGCAGGCCCACGGCGGACAGGAACTGGTTCAGACCCGACTCCTGGCCCCGGAGCAGCCCGATGAGGATGACGCTGACGATGGCCAGGGAGGTGGCCAGGGGGATGATGAAGAACACCCGGTAGACCTTGTTGGCGGCCATGGGCAGGTTGAGCAGGCTGGCCAGGATGAACCCGAACACGAGCTGGCCCAGGGTGACCCCCAGCATATACACGAAGGTGTTGGGCACCACCCGGGTCCAGAAGATGGAATCGAAGTCGGGCGTTCCCGGAACCAGGATGCGCCGGAAGTTGTCGAAGCCGACGTACTGCATGGCCACCAGCCCGTCTCCCCGGTGCATGGCCAGGGAGATCTGGTAGAAGGCCGGGTAGATGATGAAGGAGTAGAGGAGGATCACCGCCGGCAGCACGAACAGGTAGCCGACCCAGCCGGCCCGGGCCTGGCGGGCGATGGCCGGCAGGGACGGGCCCTGGCCGCGCGCGGAGCGGACGCCCTGGAAGGCCACCCAGCCCAGGGCGGTGAGCAGGATCAGCCCGGGCACGAACAGCACGGCCAGGCGGTCGTGGGGCGGGTCGTAGCGCCAGATGTCGTCGCGGATGCCGCCGTCGGGGCCGGCCACCTCGAGTTCCGGGCGTTCCTGGATGTCGCGGAGCAGCTCCTCCTCGATCCGGTCGAGCTCGGCCTGGGCTTCGGGCGAGGCCCCCGCTCCCTGCTGAAGCTCGAAGAACCGCCCCGCCTCGAGGGGATCCCAGTCCGGGAAGGTCCAGCGGGTGGGCTCCTCGATCCCGTCCTCGATGCGGCGGGCCAGGTCGCGGTTGGCCGCCTCGTTGAACGCGGCGATCCGCTCGCGGGCCCGGGCCACCAGCTCGGTCACCGGCTCTCCGCGCTCGCCATGGAAGTACTCGTAGAAGACCTCCATGGCGTGGGACGGGGCCAGCGATCCGTGCACCGGCTTCTCCGGCCACATCATGGTCTCGTCCCGCATGATCCGGTACACCTGCCGCTGGTAGGGGAACGGGAACCAGTCGCGGTCCTCGATCCGCTCCAGGGCCGTCCGCTCCTGCGGGATGGTCCCCCGTCGGGCCTGGGTGCGCAGCACCTCCTCGTTGCGGGCCCCGAAATGCATCCACTCCCACACCGCCTCGGGATCGCGGGCCAGCGGGGTGATGAACTCCATGACGCCGCCGGGGGTGCGGGGGAGCGGATTGCCCGGCGGCAGCTCGATCCCCAGATCGGAGAGCCCGAGCAGCTCGTCGAGAGCGGCCCATTCGGCCTCGGACTGGGCGGGGGTCACCCCGGCCTCGGGGTCGGCCGCCCGGTAGGGGTGGGGGATGCTGGCGCTGCCCAGATCCTGGGCCGCCCAGGGCACGCGCTCGGCCCCGATGAGGGCGGCGTGCCAGCCGTCGAGGACCATGGCCGCCCGCCCCGAGGCCAGGGCCGTGCGCACGTCCTCGTAGTGCCGGGCCTCGGTGCCGGGCAGCACGAACCCGTCCTGCTTCATCTTGAGCATCAGGGCGAAGGCGGCGAGGTCGGCCGGGTTGTCGTAGTCGAAGAATCCGATGGGCCGGTCCGCCATGGCCTCCCGGGCCTCGGGGCTCAGATGGCGGTGCACGGTCTCGGTGTCGCCCTCGAACCGGAAGGCGTTGCTGCCCGCCCGCCGGGCCAGGGGCCAGATGCCGCGGGTGATGTCGTTCATGCGCTGGCCCTGCACCACCAGCCCGTAGCACACGGGATCGGCCAGGCCCCGCCGCTCGGCCTCGCGGCGGCCGTACTCGGTCAGCACCCGGGCCGCGTGGTAGAACTCGGTCCAGGTCGCGGGGGGGATGGGCTCGCCATGCTCGTCCACCAGCCCGGCCTCCGGGAACATCCGGGCCGCCTCCCGGAACAGCCGCTTGTTGTAGGTGAGGGTGTCGGGCATGGACACCCCGCGCAGGCCGATGGCCTGGCCGTTCATGGTGAGCAGCCGCGCCGCCTCCAGCGGGTAGCGGAACCGCCCCTGCTCGTCGCGGGTGAAGAACCGGTCGTTGGGATAGACGTTCAGCCGGTACACCCGGGCCTGCCCGAACAGGTACTGGTCGAAGTACTCGGGCCCCTCCTGCTCCAGCAGCGGATTCAGGGGCAGTACCCCGCCCATGAGCACGTAGTTCCGCAGCTCGTTCTCGGGGGCGGTCATGAAGTCCGGCGGGTTGCCGCTGAGGAAGCTCAGATACAGCATGTCCTGGAGGCCGCCCGTCTCCCGGAAGTTGGGGGTCACCCGGATGTCCGGATGCAGGGCCATGAAGTCCTGGGCCATCTTGATCTCGACCTCGGGCGACCCCGAGCTGGTCCAGAACACCACCTGGCGGGGTCGGACGCTCTCCTGGCGGAGCACGGCCTCGGTCCAGTCGGCCACCCCGCCCCAGGTGGAGAGGAGAATCGCTCCACCCACCAGGGTCAGAATCAGAGGAAGGTAACGTCGCATCGCAATCGCCTCACAGCGCGGTATAGGAGAAGCCGAGATCCCGGGCCTCGGCGGCGTCGAAGAACCCCTTGGCATCGACCAGCACCGGCGTGCGCATGCGGTCGCGCAGGGCGGAAAGCGTGATGTCCCGGAACGGCCGGTGGGCGTTGATCAGCACCACCGCGTCCAGATCCCGGGCCTCGTCCCAGGTCACCGTGGTCAGCCCGAACTTCCGCTCGACCGTGGCCGGGTCGATGAACGGCTCCCAGACCGTCACCTCGCACCGGAACCCCCGGAGGTGCTCGACCACGTCGATGGCCCGAGTGTTGCGGAGGTCGGGCACGTTCTCCTTGAAGGTCAGCCCCAGCATCCACACCCGGGCGTCGCGGGGCAGGCGGCCCGCCGCGTTGAGGGCCCGAATGGTGCGGTCGGCCAGGTAGGCCCCCATGCCGTCGTTGATCCGCCGCCCGGCCAGGATCACCTCGGGATGGTAGCCCAGCTCCAGGGCGCGGTGGGTGAGGTAGTAGGGATCCACCCCGATGCAGTGGCCACCCACCAGTCCCGGATGGTAGCGGTGGAAGTTCCACTTGGTCCCCGCCGCCTCCAGCACCGCCCGCGTGTCCAGCCCCAGGAGGGCGAAGATCTTCGACAGCTCGTTCATCAGCGCGATGTTGAGGTCGCGCTGGACATTCTCGATGACCTTGGCCGCCTCGGCGGTCTTGATGGTGGGCGCGCGGTGGATGCCCGCCTTCACCACCATCCCGTACACCCGGGCCGCCCGCTCGGTGGCCTCGGCGTCGTGCCCGCTCACCACCTTCACGATGGTAGCGAGCGTGTGCTCCTTGTCCCCGGGATTGATCCGCTCCGGCGAGTAGCCCATGGCGAAATGACCGAGCTTCAGTCCGGACGCCCGTTCCAGGATGGGCAGGCAGATGTCCTCGGTCACGCCGGGGTACACCGTGGACTCGTACACCACCATCATCCCCGGCTTCAGGATCCGTCCCACCGTCTCCGAGGCGGCCCGCAGGCATTCGAGGTCCGGCTCCTTGGCCGAGTTGATGGGCGTGGGCACGGCCACGATGATGAAGGTGCATGTCCCGAGGTCCGCCGGGTCGGCCGAGAACCTCAGGCGGGGCTTGGCCAGATCGGCGGGCTC
>PXDE01000409.1 GCA_003566475.1 PVC group bacterium
ACCTTCTGCGGTTCCGAGGCACCCCGTGCCACCGTCCGAGCCGCGAGAATCGATAGCGATAGCGATAGCGAAAGGCGACGAATCCGCCCTCACCCAATCCACAATCCACAATCCACAATCCACAATTCCCTTCCCACCCCGCGCTGGCCCCGCCCGGGCCCAGCGGGTATAGTCCCGGTCCCCATGAGACGGATCCGTCAATTTCTGGCCATCGCCTGGCTGACCGCGCTGGAGGCGCTGCGGGAGCCGCTGTGCCTGCTGCTGACCTCGCTGAGCGTGCTGTTCGCGGGGGCCCTGCCCTTTCTCATCACCCACAACCTCGAGGCCTCGGAGCGGCTGGTCCGGGACAGCGCGTTCGCCCTCTACTTTATGACCGGCCTGCTCCTGGCCGCCTACAGCGCGGGCCGGACCCTGCACCGCGAGGTCCAGCTCGGCACGGTGGCCATGGTGCTGAGCAAGCCCATCGACCCCGGCTTCTTCTTTCTGGCCAAGGCCACGGGCATCCTGGGGCTGATGGGGGCCTACGGGGTCACCGGCACCATCGCGGTGCTGCTGTCGGCCAAGGCGGCCAAGCCCTGGTTCGACACCGACTGGTGGGGCAACACCCCGCTGTTCGTGGCCATCCTGGCCGCCTACCTGCTGGCGGCGGTGACCAACTACCGGCGCCGCCGCCCCTTCGTGTCCAACGCCTACGGGTTCATGCTGCTCTGTCTGATCCCCGCCCTGCTCATCGGCGGCTCGCGCGACCCGGCGGCGGGCTGGCTGGCCCCCTGGGAGGTGCTGGACCTGGCCATCCTCCCCGCCGCCACGCTCATCGCGTTCGCCCTGATGGTGCTGGCCTCGCTGTGCCTGCTCCTGGCCACCCGTCTGCCCGTGGTCCCCACCCTCTCCATCGCCACCCTGGTCTTTCTGCTCGGCCTGATGTCCGACTACTTCTTCGGCCGCCACGCCGACGCCAACCCGGCGGCCGCCCTGGCCTTCGCCCTGACCCCCAACTGGCAGCATTTCTGGCGGGTGGACGCCCTGGCCTACCCCGACGGCCTGGCCTGGGCCTACGTGGGCCGGGCGGCGGTCTACGCGGCCGGCATGATGGCCGTCTTCCTCGGCCTGGGCACCGTCTCGTTCCGCCATACGGAGATCCAAGGATGACCGATTCCCCCGCCCCCTCCGCCTCCTCGCCCGTGATCCGGGCCGAGGGCCTCGAAAAAACCTTCCGCGACTTCTGGAAGCGACCCAAGGTGCGGGCGGTTCGCGGGATCGGCTTCGAGGTGCGCCCCGGCGAGGTGTTCGGCCTGCTCGGTCCGAACGGGTCCGGGAAGAGCACCACCATCAAGATGATCCTGGGCCTGCTCCATCCCACGGCGGGGTCGCTGTCGGTGCTGGGGCAGCCGCCGCGCGACGTGGCGGTGAAGCGCCGCCTCGGCTACCTGCCCGAGGAGTCGTACCTCTATCCCTACCTCACGGCCGAGGAGACCCTGCACTTCTACGGGAAGCTGTTCGACCTGAGCCCCCAGGACCGGCGCACCCGGGTGGACCAGTTGCTGGACATGGTGGGCCTGACCCAGGCCCGGCACCGGCACGTGGGCGAGTTCTCGAAAGGCATGGCCCGGCGCATCGGCCTGGCCCAGGCGCTGATCAACGACCCGGATCTGGTGATCCTCGACGAGCCGACCTCGGGGCTCGACCCCCTGGGGGGACGGCAGGTGAAGGACGTGATCCTCGCCCTGGCCCGCCGGGGCAAGACGGTGCTGGTGAGCTCGCACCTGCTGGCCGACATGGAGGACGTGTGCGACCGCATCGCCATCCTGTTCAACGGCCAGATCCAGGCCACGGGGCCCATCGGCAGCCTGCTCGAGCAGTCGGACCAGATCCAGATCCGGTTCCCGCGCCCGGCCGAGGACCGGCTGGCGGCGGTGCTGGCCGAGCTGAAGCGGGCGGCCGGGGGCGATCCCGAGGTGCGGCAGCCCCGGATGAACCTCGAGCAGTTCTTCCTGGACACGGTGGCCCGGGCCCGGGAGTCGGCCACGGAGGTCTCGGGGGCGGCCCCGGACGGGAAGCTGGCCCGGTTTCTCGAGCACACGGCAAAGGAGCCGGAGTAGCCATGCGGGCGGTCGCCGCCATCGCCCGGGTCTCGCTGCAGGGCGCGCTGCGCTCGCGGCTGGTGGTGGCCATGCTGGGGCTGCTGCTGCTGACGGTGGTGGTCCTGCCCGCCACCATCCGGGGCGACGGGACGCTGGCCGGCTACACCCAGGTCCAGATCCGCTACGGCCTGGGGGCGGCGGGGATGATCCTCACCGTGATGACCCTGTGGGCGGCGGCGGCGGCGGTGTCGCTCGACGTGGAGACCCGGCGGGTGCAGACGGTGGTGACCAAGCCGGTGGGGCCGTTCACCCTCTGGCTGGGCAAGTGGCTCGGCCTGTGCGTGATGAACGCGGTGCTGCTGGCCGCCTGCGGGGCGGTGGTGTTCGCGATGTTCCTGTGGAAGACCCGCGAAGGCCCCTGGGATCCCGACGAGGCCCGGGACTTCCGGGAGCATGTGCGGGTGGCCCGGATCCCGGTATCCCCCGACCTGGCGCACCTGGACCGGCGCATCGCCGAGGAGGAAGAGGCCATCCGGCGCGATCCGGAGGCCCCGGTGGATGTGCGCGACGCCCGGGCGGTCCGCGAGGTGGCGCGGCAGCGGGCGGTGGCCCGCGAGCTGTTCGTGGCCCCGGACTCCGAGAAGTCGTGGCGGTTCGAGCCGCCCCGGCGGATCCGCACCGACCGCCCCCTCGTCCTCCGCTTCCGGCTGGCGGCGGCCCGGATGAGCATGGAGCCGGTGGAGGGGGCCTTCCGCGTCCAGGCGGGGCCCCAGACCACGGACCTGATCCCGGTCGCGGCCCCGCCCAACCGCACCACCACCCTCACCCTGCCCCCGCTGTCCCTGGCCCCCGGCCAGCCGGTGACCGTGACCTTCGTCAACCGCGACCAGCCGGCGGTGTTCTCGGCCGGCGAGGGGCTGCGGCTGGGGGTGTACGAGACCTCGTTCGCGGTGAACTACGGCCGGGCCCTGCTCATGATGTACGTGCGGCTGGTGTTCATCGCGGCCCTGGGGGTGACCGCCGGGGCCCTGTTCTCCTTCCCGGTGGCCGCGTTCGTGACCGGGTGTCTGGTGTTCTTCGTGGCCATGACCGCGTTCGTGCGCACGACGCCCGACGCCGCCCACAGCCATGGCGGCCCGCCGCCCGAGGCGAGTCCGTGGGAGGCCTTCGCCAACCGGGTGGCCGGGGCCATCCACCCGGTGTTCGTCCCCCTGACCGACCCCGACTATCTCGAAATGGTGAGCACCGGCGAGTCGGTGACCTGGGGGCTCGCCCTGCGGTCGCTGGGCTTCAAGATCGGGGTCTACGGGGGTCTGCTGGCCCTGGGGGCCACGGCGGTGCTGCGCCGCCGCGAGCTGGGGGAGGCCCGGGCATGAGCGCGGCGGCCTGGGCCCGGGACCGGCGCACCCTGGCCGGCCTGGTGGTGGCGGCGGCCGGGCTGGCCGTGGCCCACCTCCAGAACCGTCCCCTGGTCGAGTCCCGGGTGCGGGCCGACATCTTCGAGGATCCGCTGGGCCACACGCCGCCCCTGGTGTCGCTGACCACCGTGGCCCTGGGCGGGTTCCGGGGGCTCATCGCGGACATGCTCTGGGTCCGCTCGGCCCGCCTGCAGGAGGAGGGCAAGTATTTCGAGCTGGTCCAGCTCGCGGACTGGATCACCAAGCTCGAGCCCCGCCACGCGGCGGTGTGGCGCTACCACGCCTGGAACCTCGCCTACAACGTGTCGGTGTTCTTCAGCGATCCGGCCGACCGGTGGCGGTGGGTGGAGAACGGGATCCAGCTCCTGCGCGACGAGGGCCTGCGCTACAATCCCGAAGACGCCCCCATGTATTTCGAGCTGGCCTTCATCTTCCAGCACAAGCTGGGGGAGAAGCTCGACGAGGCCTATCCCTACTACCGCAACCGCCTGGCCGACGAGATGACCCGCCTCGGGCTGGGCTTCGCCATGGATTTCGACCGCCTGGCCGGGGACGCGGACGCCCGCGACGCCCTGCGGACCCGGCTCCGGCTCGACGTGGGCCGCATGCGGGAGATCGACGCCAGGTATGGCCCGCTCGACTGGCGCACCCCGTGGCCCCAGGCCATCTACTGGGCTCATCAGGGCCTTCCCCTGGCCGACTCCTTTCATGAGCGGGCCCTGAATCGCATAATCAACCAGTGCCTGATGCGCATGGTCCAGGAGGGCACGGCGGTGCGGCGGGACGATGGCACCTGGACCTACGAGCCCAACCTGGCCCTGGCCCCGGTGCTGGTCCGCCGGATGCAGGAGGTGGCGGCCCGATACCCCGACGAGATGCCGTTCCTGCACGCCAAGGTGGGGAATCTCGAGGAGGTCATCGCGCTGACCGGCGTCTGGGGCGACTGGGCCACGGCGCGGATGGCCCACGACGCCCTCCGCGAGG
The DNA here is from genome assembly GCA_003566475.1 of PVC group bacterium. Taxonomy (GTDB): domain Bacteria; phylum Verrucomicrobiota; class Kiritimatiellia; order SS1-B-03-39; family PXDE01; genus PXDE01. Next base: position 4,484 of record PXDE01000409.1, read on the forward strand.
CGATGGGCATCACCGAGGAGGAACCTCCCGAGGTCTTCGCGGCTCTGGCCCTGATGGCCCGGGTGGACGATCCGTCCTCGGCGCGGGTGGTGACCCTGGTGCTGGGCGCGCTGGTGCAGGCCGAGCAGTGGCGGGCCCGGGCCCAGTTCGTCCGGGCCATGCGGTGGGAGGCCGCCGCCCAGGCCTGGTACGAGGCGTTCGACGCCCGGCTGGTCTCGGAGAGCGCCCGGCGGCGGCTGTCCGCGCCCCCGCTGGACGAGCTGCGGGCCCGGGCCCGGCATCATGTCCGCGAGGGTCAGGCCTCGGGCTTCCCCTTCCGGACGGACGTCGACCTGCTCGAGCTGATGGCCGTGTTCGCAGAAGCGGGTCCGCCTCCGTCGCCCGCCCCGTAGGCCAGGATCCGGTCCCGCGCCCCGGCCACCTCCGCCGGACCGATCCGCACCCAGCGGTCGCGCCGCCGCCGGGCCTCGGTGGCGGCGGGGGTCAGGCGCAGCGAGGTCACCAGCCGCCCCTCGCCGCTGAACACATGGGTCCGCCCGGCCGGGCCGGTCACCACCCAGGTGCCCGCCTTCCGGTCCTCGTGGAACGCGTCGTCGGGGGCCCCGCGCACGTCGGCCAGGGCCTGGGCCACGGGACGGCCCGCGTCCCGGCGGCGCCGGGCGTGGCCGGTGCGGCGCGAAACCTGCCGCCCGCCGCGTTCCAGCGACTGGGCCAGATCCCGCATCAGCCCCGGCACCTTGCGGAGCCGGTCCCACCGGTCCGGCCCGCCCTCCCGGAGGGTCCGGTCCAGCGCCTCGACCCGGCTCTCCAGACCGCGGACCGCCCGGGCCACCCAGGCGCCGTCCTCGCCTGCGCGCCATTCCGGAAAGCCCTCCCAGCCGCAGAGCAGGTTCACCCGCAGCCGGGGCGCGTCGGGACGGGGCGACCAGGCCTCGACCACCTGCACGGTGATCGCGAACGGCGGCCCGGCGCGGGGCTGGAACAGCCCGGCCGCGACCTGACCCAGGACATTGTAGGCGCGGGACGACCGGCCGAAGGACGCGAGCTGATCGGCTTTGAGCTCCTTGCCCAGCCGGACCCGCGCCAGCGGGACCAGCGGGCGCGCGTAGAGGCGGTCGATGCGGTCGTCGCCGGCATCCATCAGGGCCTGGGCGAAGGAGGTCCAGGTGGGACGGCCCACGGAGTCGAACCCGGCGAACACGTGGTCGGGACGGGCGGGCCGGCATTCCGGGGCCTGGGCGGAGTCGTCCCGGAACGAGAACACCGCGCCCGGAAGGAAGGCGGCCACGGTGGCCTCGGCCTGTTCCAGTTGCGGAACCACCTGCGTCTCCAGCCCGGGCTCGAACCCCGCCGCCCAACCGTCCCGGGGGCGGAGGCGGATGCGCAGGCCGATCTCGATGTCCTCGGGCGGCCGGTCCTGCCGGTACCGCGAGGCCCAGGTCTCCCGAACCCAGACCCGGAACGCGTCCAGCACCGCCCGCTCCCGGCGCTCCCCCGGCGAGGGCTTCGGATCGGGCTCCGAAGGCGGCGGGGATGGGGAATCGGGAGGCGGAGGCGATGAGGACATGGGTTGGCCCGGCAGGAGGGGGTGAACGCACGGCCTCCACCATCTACCGCATCGGCCCGGGGATCAATGGTCGGTGTTCAGAGGCCAGTCGCCGCCACTGAACCGCTGGGTTCAGCCGGATAGGGGGTGAGACGGCGAGTGCGATCCGACTTCGCTCAGAAGCTACGTCGGACAAGTTGCGGGATCCGGGATACGCGATGCGGGATGTCTGTCCTTGGTCCTTAGTCCTTGGTCCTTAGTCCCCCACCTTAGTCCTCCCCATCTTCGTCCCTCCCCCGGGGCCTCCGGGAT
>PXDE01000115.1 GCA_003566475.1 PVC group bacterium
AGGTTCGATCCCGATCCGGCCATGAGAAGCGCTTTCGCCGACCATGGTCGATCCGGGATCCGGCCTCGCTCGGGCACGGGCTGGAAGCGCCGTGCCACGTCGGGACATCCCGTTGGCCAGCAGTGGTTTGAGGGGGACAGCGTGCATTGGTGTCTCAGAGCAGTGACGGCCGCTGAACTCCGCCGCTGCGCGGCGGGGTTCAGCCGGATGGGGGGAGAGACAGCGGCGCCGATCCGACTTCGCCAAGGCGCTACGTCGGACAAGTTGTGGGATGTGGGATGTGCGATGTGGGGCAACCGAAGATTGACCCGACTTCGCGAAGACGCTTCGTCGGGCAAGCTGACGATCGACGAAGTGAGAAGGAAGTCGAGCCCGCCGCTGTTCGCTATCGCTATCGCTATCGATTCTCGCGGCTCGGATGGGGCACGCCGGGCATTCGCGGAGCCGCAGAATGTCGGATGTCGAAGGAAGGCCTGGGCCGGACCTGTCCTGGCGCTGAACGCGCCGCCGCGTAACCCAGCCTGGGGGTGAAACCCCAGGGCCGCCGTCCCCAAATCCACCCGGACCACGGTCTCGTGACGGAGACAGCCCGCCGCGAGCAGGGCGCAGGCCAGCCCGGCCAGGGCGGGCCGGGCCCGCCCGAGCACGGCGGTGGCGCGGCTCACGGCCGCCGCCTCCGCCGCGGCGGCTTGGGCTCTACATCAATCGTCCTCATCGGAACCCTCCTCGGGCTCGGCGGGGGGCGGGGGCGTGGATTCCAGCGTCCGGTCGTTGGGGGTGGGGTTGTAGAAGTACCGGAACACCGCCCCCCGGCCCAGAGAATCCATCCCCGCCACCTGGCCCATGATTCCCCCATAGTGGACGCTCACCAGGTTCCCCTCCTCATCCAGGCGCGGCCGGAACCGCATGATGTAGTGCACATCCTCGCGGTCCATGTCGGGCGTTCTTCGGCGCTGCAAGGCCCATCCGTCGCTATCAAGCTCGACCACGCTCTCGTAGACCAGCGTCTGCACATACCCATCCTCCGGTGCCATCCTGGGGATTGTCCTGACAGGAATGCGCATCCCGCCGTCCAGCACCGACTGGAGGTGCGTGTAATACCCCTCCTTTTCCACTCCGAAGTCCGCCTGATAAAACGGCCCCCGCCGCACCACCACGGCCCGTCCGTCCCGTCCCGTGACCCGCCGGGTGTGCTGGGCCACCTGACCCGTGTCACGCACATCGGTGAACACCATCACGACGGTGGCCCCGGCCACCGGCTCGCCATCCTCGTCCACCACCCGGACGGTGTAGGTGTTGACCCGCTGGCCGCGGGCGGCCAGCGCGGACAGCCCCAGCGCGGCCAGGGCGGGCAGGAGGCTGCGGATCATGGCGGGTCTCCAATGCGCGCTCTTCTCGGGAATTGCGGTCCCCGACGGCGCGTCAGGGCTCAAAGGCCGGGCCGCGGGGGGGCGGTCGGGGTGACGTCGGAGGCGGTGGCGGACGGGCCTCCAGAGTCCGGTCGCTGGGGGTAGGGTTGTAGAAGTAGCGGAGGAGGGCCGCCCGACCCAGTGTATCGGACATGGCCAATTGGCCTGCCACGCCTCCGTAGTGGACGCTTACCACATTTCCCTCCTCATCGAACATAGGCCGGAAACGTATAAGGTAATTCACGTCCTCGCGATCCAGGTCTGAAGTGCGGCGGACCCCCGCAACCCCCTGGTCGGTCAGGTACCAGGTGCTCTCATACACCAATGTCCGCTGATAGCCGTCCCTAGGGGCCTCACGGGGAAACTTCAGGTCGCTTCCCCGCCGGGGATGGGCGTAATGGACCTGAATGCCCGCACCTTCGGGAAACCTGGCCTCGAACCGGTGCTGATTCCGGCCCAATCCAGGCTGACGTTCGAGGATCTCCTCGGGCACCTCAAGATCCACGTACTCCACCTTCATTTCCACGTCCGCGACCTGCCCTCTGCCGTGAGGGGCCACCCAGTCGCCCGCCTTGAAATCGAATCCAACGAACTCGCCCTCCATGGGAAAGCGCATCTCCCGGAGCGACTTCCATTCCCTGCGGATCCCATTCCCCCTCCGATACAACGTCACCTCGATCTCGCCCTGGCGCGGGGTGAGGAGGCCGGTCGCCGTGGCCCCGTCCAACCTGGCGTCGCCCACGTGCCGATAGTAGCCATCCATCCGGACGGAGAACGGCACCACGCCGTGACCGGAGCGGCCCGCGAGCATGGCCCGACCGTCCCGGTCCGTTCGTCGCACCACGTGATCGAGATCCTCAAGACCAGGCTCGTCACGGGCCCAGGCCTGGAAGCTCGCGTTGATCCTCGCTCCCTCCAGCGGGTTCCCGTCCTCGTCGAGCACCCGGATCCGGACCTCCGCCGGCCGGACGAAACCGAACACCTGGCATCCCGATGCGGCGCCGATTACCAGTCCCAGGAGCAGGCTCCTCATCGCAGATCTCCGATCTCGGCGAGAATACGGTGGCGGTGGGTGAGCATGCTTCCGGGCGGGGTCTGGTCGAGCAGGTCGCCGCTTCCGGGATGTGGTTGGGGTGTGGAGAAGCGCATCGCGATCACCAGGCCCAAGCGGACCCGATCCGGCGGGCCGTGTCAAGCGGCGGGGCGGCGGGAGCAAGGGCGCTTCTGTGGAGGAGGAGGTCGGCGGGCAGGCGCGGGGGAGCGGATGGCGGCCGCACCCGCGAACGGATCACATCCGAAAGATGCGGCCCACGGTGGCCCACTTCCTGTGCTAGGCGGGCCAAGCCGCCCAGCCCCCGCCGACCACGGACCCTCCCTCGTCCCGTTTTGCGGGACTACGGAGGGCAAGCCAGGGACCACGGACGTCTCCTCCCCACAACTTGTCCGACGTAGCTTCCGAAGCCTCCCTCCAAAGCCTTGGCGAAGGAGGGCGAAGTCGGATCCCAAACCCCAAACCCCACACCGGCGGCAAAGCCGCCCCCCCCACACCTCACACCGCCCCGCAGGGGCACCCCCGCAACGATGCTTTGACCCGCGGGCCGCTTAGGAGTACCAAGAGGCTATGTCCACGGCCGTCCTCATCCCTCCCCCCCCGGCGACGTCCCGGCGTCGGGCGCCTGCGGCGGTTCTGTTCACCGTCGGCTACGAGAAATCGGCTCCGGAGGCATTTCTGGACCGGCTGAAGGGTCGTGGGGTGACCCTGCTGGCCGATGTGCGCGACTTCCCGGGCAGCCGCCGCAAGGGCTTCTCGAAGCGGGCCCTGCAGGCCATACTGGAGGCCGAAGGGATTGAGTATCTCCATCTGAAGAGCCTCGGGGCGCCCAAGGATCTCCGCGACGCCTTGCGGGGCGGGGGCGCCTGGGCGGACTACGCGAGGGCCTACACGTCGAGGGTGTTGGACCGCCAGGCCGAGAGCCTGCGCCACCTGGCCCGCCTCGCCCGGACACACCGGGTCGCCCTCCTCTGCTACGAACGCGACCCTCTCGTTTGTCACCGCAGCCTGGTCGCCGCCCGCCTGATGCGTTCGAGCCCGGAAGGAACGCTGAGCGTGGAGCATATCCGGTACTGAGGCCCGCGATGGACATGCGCACGCTCAGGCTGCTGGTCACGGTGAAGGCCTACCCCGCCCCGAGCACGCGGTATGAGGAAACGGTCTGCTGCGCAGGAATCGACCAGAGCCTCGGCTGGGTCAGGCTGTACCCGGTCCCGTACAGGGACTTGAAGGGGGCTGATCGGTTCAAGAAGTACGATGTGATCGAGGTCCAGGCCCGGAAGAGAGACCCGGCGAAGGACAACCGGGCCGAGAGCTGGGTTCCGGAGCTGGACTCTCTGAGGGTCGTGGATCACCTGGGCCCGGAGAGGAACTGGTCTGCGCGGATGGAGTGGATCCGGCCCACCATCCTTGACGGCTATGCCGACCTGTCGCGAAAGCAGGAACAGCACGGGCTATCCCTGGGGGCGTTCAGGCCGGCGACCGTGGCTGGGGCGGAAGTTGTCCCCGAGCCGGAGCGATGGTCCGACAAGCAGAAGAACGCCATTCGGCAGGGCAACCTGTTCAGCTCCAAGGAGCCGCTTGACTTCGTCCCGTACCGGTTCCGCCTCCGCTTCGTGGACGAGGAGGGGAGGCCACACCGGCTATCCATCATCGACTGGGAGTTCTTCGCGCTTTGGAGAAAGGAGCGCGACCGGCTTGGGGATGAGCAGAAGGCGGCGGACCAGGTCCGCAGGAAGATCGAGCAGGTGGCATCCGCAAAGTACGATCTGATCCTCTTCGCCGGGAACCAGGGCCACCCGGCCAAGCGCAAGACCTTCATGATCCTCGGATGCTGCTACCCGAAGCAGGATCGGCAGATGGAGCTTGGACTGTGACGCCGAAACCCAGCCGGTCCAAGGCTTGGACGATCCAGTCCAATGCCTGGACACCCGGCCGGAGGATGGCCACCACCTTCAACCCGGCCCCATCCGCACAGCCCCCACACCCCAAACCCCACGCCTCACACCGCCCCGAAGGGGCTCCCCCTGCCCCGCAGGCGCACAATCCCCTTGACCCCGTCCCCCCCCGTTCGCACCATGACTTCATGAATTCACCGGCACGATCAGGCTCTCGTCCGCCGAGCACTGCCGAAACGGGCTATGGGACGATCCTGGGCGACATCTCCGCTCTGATTTCCGAAGCGCGAAGCGCGGTTTCTCGATCTGTGAACTGCATCATGACCGCCACCTATTGGATGATAGGAAGGCGGATCGTCGAGTTCGAGCAGTCGGGCAGAGAACGCGCCGGTTACGGCGAGGATCAGGTCGTTCGGCTTGCCGCCGATCTCACCGCCAGGTTCGGGCGTGGGTTCGCAAAGAGTAACCTGTATCAGATGCGTGCCTTCTATCTGGCCTACACGAACATTCTCCAGATAGCGTCTGGAGAATCTGATCGGACCCAGATTCCCCAGGCTCCATTAGCAGAGTTTCAGGCCCGCCTGCCGACGCGCTCCGCCGAGAGAATCCAGACGGCATCCGGAGGATTGTCCCTATCCGATATCGCGCGGCATTTTCCCCTCCCATGGTCGGCCTATGTCCGCCTGCTCTCGGTCAAGAGCGAGAACGCAAGACGGTTCTACGAAGCCGAAGCCTTGCGCGGCGGCTGGTCCGTCCGGCAGCTCGACCGGCAGATCAGCTCTCAGTTCTACGAACGGACCGCGCTTTCCAGGAACAAGGCAGCCATGCTCGCCAAGGGCAAGATGGCACTTCCTGGGGACCGGGCCAGCCCCGAGGCGGAGATCAAGGATCCCTACGTGCTGGAGTTTCTCGGGCTCAGGGACGAGTACTCCGAGACCGATCTGGAGGAGGCGCTGATCCACCGGCTCGAAGCCTTCCTCCTGGAACTGGGCGGCGACTTCTGCTTCGTCGGACGCCAGAGGAGGCTGCGCATCGGCGACGAGTGGTATCGGGTGGACCTGCTCTTCTTCCACCGTCGCCTGCGGTGCCTGGTGGTCTTGGACCTCAAGATCGGCAGGTTCACCCATGCCGACGCCGGCCAGATGCATCTGTATCTCAACTACGCCCAGGAACACTGGACCCATGACGGCGAGAACCCGCCGGTCGGCCTCATCCTCTGCGCCCAGAAGGACGAGGCGGTGGCCCGCTACGCCCTCGACCGGCTCCCCAACAAGGTGCTGGCCGCCGAGTACCGGACCGCCCTGCCGGACGAGGAGGAACTGGTGGCGGAGATTGAGAGGACGCGGGCCGCTCTGGAGCACCGGGGCATCCCCCCGAAGAGACGGCAGGGACGCAAAGCATGAGCCCTGCACCATCCCTCCGCGCTGTGGCGGCCGCTCGACCGAGTCTTCGAGAGAGAGCGGCAACCTCGCGGCGCAAATGGACCCCGTTCATCCACAGCCACCTCTCCCCCTCCGCCGACCACGGACCACGGACCCTTTCCCCAAATCCCCGCCCCGCAGGGGCTCCTCCCCCAATCCCCAGTCCCGAATCCCCAATCCCAGCGGCAAGGCCGCCTCCCCCCCCCGCCCCGCAGCCGCAAAATCCCCTTGACCGCATCCGCCCGGTTCTCCATCGTCCTCTCACTGTGAGCACAATGGCCCCAGCGCTCCGGGAACGGCGACGGCGACGCTTCGTCGGAAGGCCCCGCCATGCGCACCCGCCGAACCGGGCTGCTCGAATGCAAGGACTGACCCCGTTGCCCAGGGGCCGCCCGGGGTGGGCAAGACCCATCTGGCGGTGGCCCTGGGGGTGAAGGCCGTCGAGCAGGGCTTCGGGGTGGCCTTCTACCGCCTGGAGGACCTGCTCCACGAGATGCGCAAGCACGCGGACATCCCCCCGGCCCGGCTCCGGCGCAAGAAGCACT
>PXDE01000185.1 GCA_003566475.1 PVC group bacterium
CCCCTCCGAGGGAGGGGATGGACACGGATAGGGTCGAAGCGACCGCGGACCAGGGACCAAGGACCCTACTTCGCGTCCCGCAGGGCGGGACTTCGTAGGGCAAGCCAAGGACCAAGGACCAAGGACAATCCCTCAGCCTCCAGGCTGCCGCCTTCCCACCCACCCATCCACTCATCCGTGTGAATCCGCGTCCATCCGTGGTTCTCTCTCTCCCTTTTCCCCCACAGACGCCTCGATCTCGCGGACGAAGTCGGCGAAGTCGCCGAGGCGGCGGGTGACGATGTCATGCACGACCTCCCAGTCCAATTCCTGGTAGGCATGCACGGCGGTGTTGCGGAACCCGACGGCCTTCCGCATCCGTTCGGCGGTCCCGGCGCGGATCGCCCCGTTTCCTCCAACACACTGTCCCCAATCCGTGTCTATCCGCGTCCATCCGTGGTTCCTCTTCTGACTGCGGTTGAGCCGGGACCGGGAAGAACCACGGATAAACACAGATGCACACGGATGAGGGAAGGGGTTTAGAGGGAGACCCTCTTCCATTCCAGCCGGGCGCGGCGGAAGTTCAGGATGATCCCGACTTTCAGACCGGTAATCTTGAGGTAGTTGAGCATCTGGCCGAGCTCATGGTTCGTGATGCGGTCGATGACCTTGGCATCCACCACAATTTTCGCGGCAATGAGGTCCGGGACGTACTCGCCCACCTTCACCCCTTTGTACTCCACATCGAAACGGGCCTGCTGCCGCACGGGGATACCGCGCAGGCCCAGTTCCACGACCAGAGCGTTTTCGTAGGGCTTCTCCAGGAGCCCGTGTCCAAGGCCATTGAGCACCTCCATGGCCGCGCCGAGGATTTCCCGAGTGGCCCCGCCCTCGGCCAGTCCATCCCCATCATCCACCACGCTCTCTCCCCTATCCGTGTCCATCCGTGTCTATCCGTGGTTCCTCTTCCGACGCCCCCATGACCCTGTTTGTGATCCGGAAAGAACCACGGATGCACACAAATGCACACGGATGAAGAAAGGAATTCATAGGGAGACCGTCATGCATTCGAGCAGGGCTGTTCCAGGATTTCGTCTCCAAGGCCGTACCCTTCCTCCCCACCGACTATCCGTGTCCATCCGTGTCCATCCGTGGTTCCTCTTCTGACTGCGGTTGGGCCGGGCCCGGGAAGAACCACGGATAAACACAGATGCACACGGATGAAGAAAGGGGTTCAACGGAAGACCGGCATTCTTTCGATTCGGGCTGTACCCGGCATTCGTTTCCAAGAAAACGGAGAACCACCCCCATCCGTGTCTATCCGTGTCCATCCGTGGTTCCTCTTCTGACTGCGGTCGAGCCGGAACCGGGAAGGACCACGGATCAACACAGATGCACACGGATGGGGCGGGAAGGGGTTCAGGGCTTCCGGGCGGTGAAGGCCTCCCGGCGCAAGTCCATGATCTTCCGGCGGATGGGCTGCATATCCTCCTGGTCGTAGATCAGCCTCCGGATCAGGTCGGCCCGGGTTCCCGTGTCGCGGCAGACCAGGCAGATCCCCCTCAGGGCGTGCTTCAGGACCAGCCCGGTGGCCCGCCGCAGATCGATCAGATCCACCTCCCGGCCCAGGGCTTCCGCGCAGGCCTCCTGGAGATCGTGCCGGACCTGGGCGGTCAGGGGCTTGTCCGCGGCCACCGCCAGATCCACATCGCTCCCCGGCCCCGCCCGGCCCGAGGCCGTCGAGCCGAACAGGTATGCGCACCGGACCTCGGGATGACGCTCCCAGACGGGGGCGAGGCGGGCCTGAACATCGTTGAAGGTCATGGATGAACCACGAAAGGCACGAAAGGACACGAATGCTTTGAAATGGGGCGGGCGCCTGCGGCGCGGAAGAGGAACCACCCTCCTTCGCCCCTCCTTCGCCAAGGCTTCGGAGGGCAAGCAAGGCTACGGAGGGCATGCGGATGGACACGGATAGACACGGATTTGGGGAGCGGCTTCGCCGCTGGGATGCGTTCGCTATCGCTATCGATTCTCGCTTCTCGGGCCGGAGGGAATAGCCACAAAGAACGCAGAGATCGCAAAGGTGGGGCGCCCTGCGGGCGCGGTGTGGGGTGTGGGGTGTGGGATCCTACTTCGCGTCCCGCGAGGCGGGACTTCGTAGGACAAGTTGTGAGATGTGGGGAATGCTACCGATCACCGATCACTGGTCACTAGCCAGAAGAACCACGGATGAACACGGATGGACACGGATAAGGGCGGCGGCTTCGCCGCAGGGGGCCTGCTCGCTATCGCTATCGATTCTCGATTCTCGATTCTCGGACCGGAGGGAATAGCCACAAAGAACGCAGAGATCGCAAAGGTGGGGCGCCCTGCGGGCGCGGTTCGTTGGGGATTGGGGATTGGGGTGTAGCCACCGATCACTGATCACTGGAAACGAGGAACCACGGATGGACACGGATGCAGGCGCGTTTCCGTCGTCGTTCCCCTTGTCATCCACGGCCTTGGCGGCCGCGGCTACAGGCAGCCCCTATTCGCGTCCATTGGCGTTCATTCGCGGTTCACCCTCTTCTCCCTCCTCAGCGAACCTCCGTAACCTCCGCGACCTCCGTGGTTCGTTTGGTTGCGGCCGGTGGCCGCGCTGCGTCCATCCGTGGTTCTCTTCACCCCTTTGCGCTCTTTGCGTTCTTTGTGGCGATTATCCCGGCGCCGGTTCGGGGGTTCCGTATCCGAAGGGCTCTCCCGTGGCGGTCGCCTCAGGACGCGGGGCAAGGGCTGGCGCGTAGGCGGTGGCCAGGATGCCCAGGCTGCCCGCCGCGCCGGCCAGGATCAGGGTCACCGCGTTCCAGGGCAGGGGCGAGAACATGCCGCCGACGAGGATGGCCAGGGCCTGGAGTTTGAATGTCCACCCCATGTCCGACACCTCCGGCCAGGTGTGGCGGAACATCCGCTCCACCGACCGGCCCCGGAAGAACAGGATGGCCAGCAGGGCCAGGTACCCCGCCATCCCCGGGATCCCCATCTGCCGCCCCGCCATCAGCAGCTCGTTGTGGACCTGGCCCCGGGCGAAGCTGCGGTCGTCGGGGATGGCCCAGTCGGGGGGGTTCATGCCCAGCCCCAGCACCGGGTGCTCCTTGATCATGGCCCAGGTGTCCATGTTCTTGAACCGCCGCTCGATCGCGCTGTGCTCGTCGGGAGGGTACTTGGTGATGTCCCGGTCCTCGGGCGGGGCGGCGAAGGCGGCCGCGATGGTGGCGGGGATGCGCTGGAACCGGCGCAGGTTGCCCGGGCTCACCAGCCCGATCACGAAGAACCCGGCCACCCCCAGGACCACCATCTGGGGCAGGTACTGCCGGAAGTACTTGGGCATGAGCCCGGCCAGCACCGCGACCAGGCAGAGCAGCCCGGTGCGGCTCCCGCTCTGGAAGATGATGAACATCCCGCTCAGGGCCATGGCCAGGTAGCCCAGACGCAGGAACTTGAGTTTGGCCATCTGGTAGAACAGCAGGTAGATGGGGAGCATCACGCTCATCATGTAGGCGAACCCGTTGGGGTTCTCGATGATGGCCACGTTGGCCCCCATGATCCGGTCCCCCACCCCCCAGGTGGCCCCGGCCATGGACAGCCGCAGCCCCGCCTTGTGCCACCACAGGGTGGCGATGAGCATGGTGGCCAGCACCGCCCACACCCGCTGCACGCTGTCGGCCATGGCCTCGATCAGGATCATCACGATGCAGCTCTTGACCAACTGGTCGATGAACCCGTTCCAGGCCGTGGAATGGACGAGGGGGCCGAAGTACTGGGCGACCAGGCCCAGGGGCAGGAGCACGAAGGCGAGCCTGGTGGCCGGCCCGAACCGCAGCAGGGGCCTGCCCTGGGACAGGCAGGCCAGCAGGTGCAGGCTCACCGCGATGAGGATCGGCGTCTGCCCCAGCCGGAAGGGGACGAGAAAAGGAAACCGGTTCTGGGGCTGCACGAACAGCACCGCGATGTAGAACAGGAGGAAGCGGAAGGACCACCGGCTCACGGCCGGGCCTCCAGCCCGGCCGTGAGCCGGTGGGGATTGGGGATTGGGGCGCCTTCGGCGCGGGGATTAGGGATTCGGGAATGGGGATTGGGGAACGCGGTCATGTTCGGGTGCCCCTGCGGGGCGGGGATTGGGGGGGGGCGCCTTCGGCGCGGGGATTCGGGATTGGGGATTGGGGAACGTGGTCATGTGCGGGTGCCCCTACGGGGCGGGAAATGGGGTTCGCGGCTAGGGACCGTAGCCTGCATCCTGGTCTTCGCGCAAGGATCGGGGACGGTTTTTAACTCCATCGGCCTGGGCCTTAAGGTACTGGATGTAGCCGTTGAGCAGCTTTCCCGCTGGCACCACCAGGGCCTTCCCGTGTTCGATAAGGCCCTCCGGAGCCAGCCCTTCGTCGGCTGCCGTGATGAGGTGGTCGAGGGTCTCGAAGACCGAGCCTCGGGCGTTTCCGCAGAACTTGGCCGTATCCAGGTAGTGGCACCGTCCATACCCTTCCGCGATGTTCGCGGTCGAGGACCGGGCGGCGCGGAGAACCTGATCGCCCAGGCGATACTTCTCGTCCCGGGGCAGGGCCGGAACCAGCTCCCTGGCCACGAAGAGCCGCAACGCCCGGCACGCCTGCCAGCACTCCAGCGTCTCAAAGGTCCCGCGTGATGTCCCGTCGTCAGCCATGGCATCGCTCCTGGTTAGACAAAACGATCATCAGCCCCCCGCCGCGAAGCGGCCCCTCCCAATCCCGAATCCCCAGACTTGTCCGACGAAGCGCCCGGGCGAAGTCGGATCCCAGCGGCGCAGCCGCCCCCCCAATCCCCAGTCCCCAATCCCAAATCCCCGCCGCGAAGCGGCCAGGCTTCGCCCCGGTCAATTCCCGGGGGCGGGAATCTACGGCCGGTCTGGATTGGGGGGAACACGGGCATGCCCGGTTCGGCAGTCAGCGGTCAGTCATCGGAGAGGAACCACGAATGGACACCAATGGCCACGAATGTCGGCGATGGCGGGAAGACGGGCCGGACCTTCGACTCTCTCCCATTCGTGTGGATTCGTGTTCATTCGTGGTTCAAGGTCGGGTGGTTCGTGGTTCAGATCATGCGCCGGACCAGCGGATGCTGGAGGAGGCCGGAGACTTTGGCTCGGGTGGCCTCGGCGTGGCGGAGGCGGTCGAGCAGGATCGCCTCGTCGCCGTCGGTCCGGCCTTTGGCGGCGGCCTCGAAGGTGCGGATGGCCTCCTGGAACTGCCGGCCCGCGGAGTCGAGCTTGCGCTGGAGGGCGTCGAGCACCCCGTTGCGGAGGATCTGCCGGGGATCCTCCTCGGCCTCGTAGAAGTCGCGCCGGTCGCCCTTGCGCCAGACCCGGCGGATGGCCCCCCAGCCCGCGAGCTGGCGGGTGGCCAGGCTGATGCTGGCCTTGCTCACCCCCAGCTCCTCGGCCAGCTCGTCGAGGCAGAGGGGCCGGGGGGCGAGGTAGAGGACGACGAAGAGCTGGCCGAGGAGCTTGTTGACCCCGAAGGAGGCGGCGGTGCGCCCCCCGGCGTCGATCAGCTCGTGGCGGGCCTGGCGGGTGGGGGAGGGGGAGTTCATGATTGTTTAGAAGATTCTAAATGAAGGGATGGGTTGAGGCAACCACGAAATACTCGCCTGCTCTGGAATGGGGCCCCTGCCCCATTCCAGAGATAGAAGAGAGGGGAGGGGAGGGGGCGCTTCGCGCCGGGAACCCCGCGCAACCCATCACCGATCATCGATCACTGACCTCCGTCCACCCGCCCCGCAGGCTGTAGCTCCCACTTCCAAGTGGGAGTTTTCTGCGGACGTAGCTCCCATCTCCGAATGGGAGTCTCTGCGGACGTAGCTCCCACTTCCAGGTGGGAGTCTCCGGTGCACCTCTGGGCGCGGGAAGAACCCAAGAGACACCCAGTCGGAACTGGGTGCTACGGGGAGCGACTCCGTGCCCTCCGCAGACGCCCCACACCCCACATCGCGCCAAGGGCGCTCCCCTTTGCGATCTCTGCGTTCTTTGCGGCTATTCCATCTGGGGTCGGGAGCAGGCGGGAACGAGAATTGGCCACAAAGAACGCAAAGAGCGCAAAGAAGGAGGGAAGGTCGGGGGCCTTCGGACTCCGCCCCAGCAGAGCGGGGCGGCACCAGGGCGCAGCGAAGCCGCATCCTGGCCAGTGACCAGTGATCGGTGATCAGTGATCAGTGATCAGTGATCAAATTCGAATCAGTAGCGTCTCATAGGACGAGGAATTTTGGAATAGTGGAATCACTGGCGTCCCACAGGGACGCTGAATGATGGAATAATGGAAGACTGGA
>PXDE01000457.1 GCA_003566475.1 PVC group bacterium
AATGGTCGCGGGATGTGGCGTGGCAGTTCGGGGCCAGCTTCCGCGACCTCCAGGTCCGGGGCCAGATGATCGGAGCGAACGACCTCTGGATCGCCGCTACCGCGATCTGCCACCAGGCACCGGTGGCCACTCGAAACCGGGACGAGTTCTCCCGGGTTTCCGGACTGACCGTATGGGGCTACTGAGACCGACGACCTGTTCCCGAGCGGACACCGGCACCTTCCGATGGCTCCACGGGTGAACCCGGCGAGCCGTCCCTGGCTCAGTCCGGCAGCGCGGGGATGTCCTCGGTGACGACCCAGGGCAGGCCGTGGCGGTTGAGACGGTCCATGAAGGGGTCGGGGTCGAGCTGTTCGAGATTCCACACCCCGGGCTCGCGGTAGGTGCCGTCGGCGATGAGCAGGCCGCCGATCATGGCGGGCACCCCGGTGGTGTAGGAGATGGCCTGGGACCTGACCTCGCGGTAGCAGGCCTCGTGGTCGCACACGTTGTAGATATAGACCGACCGTTCCTGGCCGTCCTTGGTCCCCCGGAAGATGCATCCGATGTTGGTCTTGCCCCTGGTCCGGGGGCCCAGCGACGCGGGGTCGGGCAGAAGGGCCTTGAGGAACTGCAAGGGGACGATGTCGCGCCCCTCGAACCGCACGGGGTCGATGCGGGTCATGCCCACATTCTCCAGAACCTTGAGGTGGGTGAGGTAGTTCTGGGAGAAGGTCATCCAGAACCGGATGCGCCTCAGGCCCCGGATATGCCTCACCAGCGATTCCAGCTCCTCGTGGTAGAGCAGGTACATGTCCTTGGGCCCGATCTCGGGGAAGTCGAAGGTGGCCTTCACCGAGAGCGGATCGGTCTCCCTCCACGCCCCGTCCTCCCAGTAGCGGCCCTTGGCGGTGACCTCGCGGATGTTGATCTCGGGGTTGAAGTTGGTGGCGAAGGGGTGGCCATGGTCGCCCGCGTTGGCGTCGAGGATGTCCACGGTGTGGATCTCGTCGAAATAGTGCTTCTGGGCGTAGGCGCAGAAGACGTTGGTGACGCCGGGGTCGAAGCCGCTGCCCAGGATGCCGGTGAGCCCGGCTTTCGCGAACCGCTCGTGGTAGGGCCACTGGTGCTCGTAGCTGAACCGGGCCTCGTGGGGCGGCTCGTAGTTGGCGGTGTCGAGGTAGTGGACGCCGGCGTCGAGGCAGGCGTCCATGATGGCCAGATCCTGGTAGGGGAGGGCGACATGGATCACGAGATCGGCCTTGACCTTGCGGATGAGGCCGGCCACCGGGCCGGGCTGGTCCGCGTCCACCTGGGCCACCTCGATGGGCCGGGCGATCTGGTCGCGGATGGCCTCGCAGCGGGCCAGGGTGCGGCTGGCCAGGGTGATGTGCCCGAACACCTCGGGCACCTGGGCGCACTTGTGGGCGACCACCCCGCCCACGCCGCCGGCCCCGATGATCAGAACGCGTGCCATGACGATCGCCTCCTTCCGGTCAGCCGGATGTGGTGTCGGTCTCGAAATAGGTGTAGCCGCGAAGGCCCTCCTCGAAGGCCCGCATGATCTGCCGCCGCTCCTGGGCGGTGATGCGGCCCGAGCGCACGGCCGACTCGGCCTGGTCGCGCATGCGCTCGACCATGGCCTTGGGGTCGTACTCGACGTAGCTCAGCACGTCGGCCACGGAATCGCCGAAGATCTCGCGGGAGTACTTGACCTCGCCCTCGGGCCCGAGCCGGACGCTGACCACGTTGGTGTCGCCGAACAGGTTGTGAAGGTCGCCCAGGGTCTCCTGGTAGGCCCCCACCAGAAAGGCCCCGATGAGGTAGGGCTCGCCGTCGCGCAGGGTGTGCAGGGGCAGGGCCTTCTTGACGTCGTGGAGGTCGATGAACCGGTCGATCTTGCCGTCGCAGTCGCAGGTGCAGTCGGCGAGGATGCCCAGGCGGGACGGGGGCTCGTGGAGGCGGTGGATGGGGGCGATGGGGAAGAGCTGGTCGATGGCCCAGGAGTCGGGCAGGGACTGGAAGAGCGAGAAGTTGCCGTAGTAGATGTCGGCGAGGGTGATCTCGAGGTTCTGAATCTCCTCGGGGACGTACTTGAGCCGTTCGGCCTCGGAGGCGATGCGGCGGATGATGTTCCAGAAGATCTGCTCGGCCAGGGCCCGCTCCCGGAGGCCGATCACGCCGTGAATGAACAGGGTGCGCAGCTCGTCGCGGTAGTAGAGGGCGTCGTTGAACCCCTCCTGGAGGTTCTTGGGGGAAAGGGTGCGCCAGGCGTGGTGGAGGTTCTGGACCAGGGGGTGGGCGTTCTCGGGGAGCGCGTCGGGAATGCTGTGGGTCTCGAACCGCGACACGTCGAGGATGTCGAACACCAGCACCGAGTAGTAGGCGACGGTGGCCCGGCCCGACTCGCTGATCAGGGTGGGGTGGTCCACCCCAGCCTGGTCGAGCACCTGCATCACCGCCTCCACGATGTCCACGCAGAACTCCTGGACGGTGTAGTTGCTGCTGCTGGCGAAATTGGTGTGGGAGCCGTCGTAGTCCACGGCCAGACCCCCGCCCACGTTGAGCAGCCCCATGGGCGCACCCTCCTGGACCAGGCTGGCGTAGACCCGGGCGGCCTCGGTGGCGGCCAGCCGCACCGTCTGGATGGAGGGGAGCTGCGAGCCCACGTGGTAGTGGAGCATGTGCAGGCAGTCCAGCATGTCCGCCGCCCGCAGCCGGTCCACCACGTCCATGATCTGCGCGGTGTTGAGCCCGAACACGCTCTTGTCGCCGGCCGACTCGATCCAGTGCCCGCTGCCCTTGGTGGAGAGCTTCACCCGCATCCCGATCCGCGGGCGCACCCCCATGCGGGCCGCCCGCTCCAGGATGGTCTCCAGCTCGCTGGGCATCTCCAGCACCATCACCACCTGCACCCCCATCTTTAGGGCGTAGAGGGCGAGGTCGATGAACGCCTCGTCCTTGTAGCCGTTGCAGACGATGAACGCCTCGGGATCGCTGATGTAGGACATGGCCGCGATCAGCTCGGCCTTGCTGCCCGCCTCCAGCCCGTGGTGGTAGTGCCGGCCGAACCCGGCGATCTCCTCCACCACCTGCTGCTGCTGGTTGACCTTGATCGGGAACACCCCCCGGTACGGACCCTGGAATTTCGCGTCGGCGATGGCCTTGGCGAACGACTCGTTCAGGGTGCGGATCCGGTCGTCGAGGATGTCGCCGAACCGCAGCAGCACCGGCATCGACATGCCCCGTTCGCGGATGCCCGCGATGATCTCGGGCAGAGGAATGGGACGGGTGTGCCCGTTGGCCCGGAGCACCGCCCGGACCTCGCCCTCGGGCGACACGTCGAAATAGCCGTTCGACCACCGGCCGATGCCATACATCTCCTCGGCGTCGCGGATCGTCCAGCGGTTGAGAGGGTCGGAGGGGGCCATGGGCTTGGTCGGGGACCGGTGATCGGTGGTCAGGGATCGGTGGATGGGAGGGGACGGGTCGGACGACGCATTCAACGTCCTGGGGCCGTCCGGTGCAAGTTCAGATTGAGCCCGGCTCCCGCCTCCCCGCCCATTGCGCCTGCCTCGCGATGCCCATGAGGATCTTGACGTCGTTCTCGGTGAGGCGGCCTCGGGTGAGGATGCGGCGCAGGCCGAGCATCATGTGCCGGGCCTTGTCGTCGCCGAAGAACCCGATGTCGCGGAGGGTCTCCTCCCAGGCCGCGAACATCCGCTCCCGCAGCTCGACCGTGGCCTCGGGGGAGGGCTCCCCGGGCAGGTCGAACCCGCCTGCCGCCGTGGACAGCTCGTAGAGGAGCAGGTTCACGGCGTGCGACAGGTTCATCGAAGGATAGGCCTCGCTGGTGGGGATCATCACCTGGTGGGTGCACCGGGCCAGCTCGTCGGTGGTGAGGCCCTTGTCCTCGGGGCCGAACACCAGGGCGGCCGGGCCGAGGTCGGCCCGGGCCAGAAACTCGGGGGCCCAGTCCCTCGGCGCGGCCGCCTGGCTCCGGTACAGCCCTCGGCGGGCGGTGGTGCCGGTGACGGCCACGCAGTCGGCCACGGCCTCGTCCAAGGTGGCCGCCTCGGTCCGCTGCTCCAGGATCGACACCGTGCCCAGAGCGTATTTCCGGGCCTCGTCCTGGTCCCACCCCTCCCGGGGCGCCACCAGCACCAGCCTCGAAAACCCGAAGTTCATCATGCCCCGGCAGACCGACCCGATATTGCCGCCATAGAGGGGGCGCACCAGCACCACCCGGATCTGGTCCCGGCCGTCCATTCCGATCGGCTACCTCACCACCCCGTGGATTGCCACGAGCTGCCTCCAGAGGCGGTCGAGGCCCGCGAACGGGATGCAGTTCTCGCGGTCGCTCAGGGCCTCGGCCGGGTTGAGGTGGGTCTCCAGGAATACGCCGTCGCACCCGGTGGCCACGGCGGCCCGGGCCAGGGCGGGGGCCCACTTCCCGTCGCCGCCGGAATGGGCGCCCGCGCCTCCCGGACGCTGCACGCTGTGGGTGGCGTCGAACACCACCGGGTAGCCCAGCTCCCGCATCACCAGCAGACTGCGCATATCGGCCACGAGCTGATTGTAGCCGAAGCTCGCCCCCCGCTCGGTGAGCAGGATGCGGCGGTTGCCGGTGGACTCCACCTTGGCCACGGCATGGCGAATGTCCCAGGGGGCCATGTACTGGGCCTTCTTGATGTTCACGACCTTGCCGGTCTCTCCCGCCGCCACCAGCAGGTCGGTCTGGCGGGCCAGGAAGGCCGGAATCTGCAGGATGTCCGCCACCCGGGCCACCGCCGCCGCCTGCTCGGGGCCGTGGATGTCGGTGAGCACCGGGAGGCCGGTGACCTCCCTGACCTCGGCCAGAATATCGAGCCCCGCCTCCAGGCCCGGGCCGCGGTAGGATCCGACTGACGTCCGGTTGGCCTTGTCATAGCTGGCCTTGAACACCAGCGGCACCTCGCGCCGCCGGGCCCAGGCCGCCAGTCTCCGGGCGATGGCCACGCAGGGCTCGCGGCCTTCGATGACACAGGGCCCGGCGATGAGCGCCAGGGCCTTCCCGCCGAACCTGAGGTTGCCGACACGAATCGTGCGCATGGGGTCAGACCTTGGTGGAGGCGACGGGGCGGTGGAGGTAGCCGAGCGCCTTGCCTTCGCAGGCCAGGCCGTTCCAGGCGCCCCGGTGCCGCCCGGTCAGGCGGCCGTCCGCCCGTTCGATCTCGACCTCGAAGGTTCCCGCTCCCTCCTGAAGCTGATACAGGCCGGTCCCGCACTCGACCTCGAACGTGAGACGCCACCGGTCGGGACCGGTCTGCTGGTCGGTGATCCGCCCCCGGATGGCGTTGCCCCGGATCTCCGGGCGGAAGCGGTCGTTCTCGATCACCAGCCCCAGGTACAGGGCCTGGGCGGAGGTCCGCCGGCTGGGGGGCGCGCCTGGCTCGGGCGAGGGCAGATCCTCCGCTTCCACCACCGCCTGCTGCAGGGCCAGATGGACATGTCCGGTCCAGGACGCCTCCCCCACGCCGGGCGGGGTGACGGCGCCGGCGGCGAGGGCGGTCGACCGGAGATTGGCCTCGCGCAGGGCCTGGACGCGCTCCGGGGCCGGCTTGGACCCGCCCCACTTGTACCAGGTGTAGCCGATGATCCCGGGATGCCGGAAGACCTGGTCGAAGGCGTCGGCGTTGCGCAGCTCCTGACGCTCCTCGGGCGACGCATAGCCGCCGGGCGGCTCGATGGGATTGGGCACATACCAGGCGGAATCGATGTCCACCGCGCACTCTCCGATAAGCAGAGGACGGTCCATCCGGCTGCACGTGAGATCCAGCCGCTCCACCATCTCGGCCCGGTAGTTGTTCTGGGAGACCACGTCCACCCAGTTCAGCTCCTCCTCCAGCACCACGTCCGAGGGCGGCGCGGCCCAGCGCATGCCCAGGATGAGATGGTTGGGATCGTGCCGGCGGATGGCCCCGACCACCACCTCGAAGTACCGGCGGGCCCAGATCCGCACGAAGTCCTGCTCGTCCCGCAGGTAGGCGGGGGCGATGAGCCGCTGCCCGTCCACGGTGCGGCGGTTGACCGCGTGCGGGCCGGAAAGGTCCACGCCCCAGGCCTGGCCCGCCTCGGGGATGCCGCCGTGGCGTTCCCGTACGAACTCCCGGGCCCGGCGCACCCCGGGCGCGTCCGAATCCAGGCTCAGCAGGTACTGGAGCAGCCCGATCCCCCGGGGATTGGTGATGGGCTCGGCCTTGTTGACCACCTGTCGTCGTTCCGGGACACCGTGGGCCTGGTACACCGGCCCCCGGGCCTCGATGGACACGCCGAACCGGAGGGTCTCCATGAAT
>PXDE01000468.1 GCA_003566475.1 PVC group bacterium
CGGGGGTCGGTGGTCAGTCGAGGCCGCTGGTCCGGTGGGGCAGCCGGATGAGGGGAGAGACGGCTGGCGCGATGTGGGGTGTGCGATGTGGGATGTGGGTTCTGGGAAACCGAAGATTGACGATTGACGAAGGCAAATTGACGAAGTGCCGGACGGCTCTTCCCGTGGCCCGGGGGGGCCTCCCCCCGAGCCTCCGGGTGCCCTCGGGTGGCGTCCGGATTTCTCCCTGGTCCAGGGGCACGTTCCGGGGGCAGGGCACGGGGGCAGGCGCCCCCCGTGCCACGTCGCGGGCATCCTGTTGGCAAGCAGTAGTTTGTGGGGGACGGCGTGCGCTGGTGTCTCAGAGCAGTCCCCGCCTGAACCCTGAACCCTGAACACTTGCCCCCATACCGGGATCGGCTGGACATCCCGGTCCAGCTCGCTATATTGAACCCATGGACAAGCAAACTCTGATCGACGGACTCAACGAGGACCTGGCCGGCGAGCTGGGCGCCATCATCCAATACCTCACCTACGCCGCCAAGGCCCACGGGCCCTACCGGCCGCAGCTCAGCCAGTTCTATCTGGCCGAGGTGGCGGACGAGCAGGGGCACGCCCAGTTCCTGGCCAACAAGATCGTGGCCCTCGGGGGCGAGCCGGCCACCACGCCGCGGGCGGTGCCCGAGGCCAGGACCAACCGCGAGATGCTGCAAGGCGTGCTCGAAGCCGAGCGCCGGGCGGTGAAGGACTACAGCCAGCGGGCCGAGGAGGCCGCCGCGTATGGCGACAAGGGACTCCAGGTCCAGCTCGAGGACATGATCCGCGACGAGAGCGGCCACGCGGAGGAGACCGAGCGGATTCTCAAGGACTGGCCGGTCTGAGCGGATTGCAGTCAGCGCTTGCTCCTTAAGCGCTTTTCATTACCTTCGGGGGATGAAATTGAGAAACCGTTTCTTCCGCAGGGCCGTTCCTCTTCTCGTTTCGCTCCTATGCATCGCCGGGTTTGGGCTGTCCGAAGGCGTTCAGGCCCAGCCGGTCGAGATCCTTAATCTGGACAGTCCCTGGCGGATGCACTTCGCTGTCCGAAGCCAGGCCGTGTACCAGGCTGCGGACGGGGCGCCCGAGTTCGACGGCCGGGGCGATCCCATTCCCTGGGTTCCCGACGGGTGGATGGTCCCGGACTTCGATGACCAGGAATGGCCCCAGCATCGCGGCCCGATCTTCCCCGGTACTCGGCGTCCCACGGGACATGGTCAGGGGGAGAACACCCGGGTATCCCACATCCAGGCCCGGGCCCGGTTCCGGGTGGCCGATCCGGAAGCGGCGGGCGGGCTCAACCTGTCGCTCGCCTATCGGGGGGGCGTGGTGGTGGCGGTCAACGGCCGCGAGGTGGCCCGGCGGCACCTCCCCGACGGGCCGCTGACCGAGGACAGTCTGGCCGCGCCCTACACGGACGCGGAAGCCTCGCCGAATCCCACCGACGAGGCCTCGGCCACCCGGGCGGCCGAGGCCCGGCTGCGGTGGCTGGACGAGGTGCGGATCCCGGCGGCGGCCCTGCGGCGCGGCGTGAATGTGATCGCGGTCCATGTGGTGGGAGCACCATTCCCGCCCGAGGCGAACCAGAAGCACACCCACAAGAATCGGTGGGCGACCGCCGGCCTCCAGGAGTTCCGGCTTTCCGCAGACCGGCCCGGCGTCGTGGAACCCAACCTGGCCCCTCCGCCAGGGCTCCAGGTCTGGACCGCGCTGCCCATCGAGGATGTGGGGGGTGCCCTGCGGTGGGCGGACCGGTCCGAGGTGGCGGCGGGACCGCGTCCCATCCGGCTGATCGGCGGCCGCAACATGACCGTGTCCGGCCAGGCGGTGGTGTCCTCGGGCTCGGGGCCGGTCACCGGCGTGCAGGCCCGGGTGAGTCCGCTTCGCCGAGATGACGGAGCCTCGGCCCTTCCCGCGGAGGCGGTGCGGGTCCGCTACGCGGCCACCACTATCGACGGGCTGACCTATGACCTGCCCCGGCCCGACATCCTGTTGGGTCAGCCGTCGGGCGCCGAGCCCGTGCAGCCGGTCTGGGTGACCGTGTCCATCCCCAAGGATGCGGCCCCTGGCGCCTATCGGGCGGTGCTGAGGATCGTGGCCCAGGGCCTGAGCGGGCATGTGGACGTTCCCGTGGAACTGACGGTGGTGGACTGGGACTGCCCGGATCCCCAGGAGTGGCGGTCCATGGTCAGCATGAACCAGAGCCCTCACTCGGTGGCCTGGCACTACGGGGTCGAGATGTGGTCGGACCGGCATCTCCGGCTCATGGTTCCCTCGCTGGATCTGATGGCGAAGCTGGGCAACAACGTGATGTGGGTGGATGTGATCCACCCGAGCTTCTTCGGCAACGAGCACGGGATCCTGGCCTTCGGGGACCAGGGGGGACGGCTGGTGCCGGACTTCCGTTTCTTCGACCGGTTTCTGGAGGTCTACGCGAGGCGGATCGGCGAGCCGCGGCGGATCGTGCTCAACGTGTGGGAGCCCTACGTGGAGCAGGACGGGGTGACCGTGACCGTGATCGGAGCCGACGGCGCCCTTTCGCACCGGAACGTGGGCCGGCCCGGCTCGGCCGAGCTCTGGAAGCCGCTCATGGACGGGGTGCGGGAGCGGGTGCTGGCCCGGGGATGGGACGAGCGGGCGATCACCCTGGGCACCGGGCATGATCGGCGGCCCTCGGACGGATTCGTGGACCTCTTCCTGGAGGTGGCGCCGTACGCCCGGTGGAACCTGTTCACCCACGGGCGCGGCGACCCCTCCATCCGGGACGGGGAGCTGACCATCGGCCGGATGCCGGTGGGACTGCAGGAGTATCCCTATTACGCCCGGGGCCGGGCCGGGCACCTGCACCAGGGCTTCCAGCGCGGCTGGGTGAACGACTGGTACGACTCCATGATCCTCTGGGCGGGCCGGATGATGCTGAACGACCAGAGCCCGGCCGAGGACTTCCGGATGTTCCCGAACTCCCATGTGCTGGGCCGGTCGCAGGGCTTCTGCCGTCAGGGGATCGACTTCTGGCCGGTGGTGAATCCCCACCGTCCGGACGCGGGGCGTCGTCGCATGGTCCATGGCACGGGCGGCTGGGGAAACCTGTACCGCCACAAGGTGCGCTCCATCGCGGTACCGGGGCCGGAAGGCGCGCTGCCCACAGTGCGGTTCGAGATGATGCGCGAAGGCCTGCAGGACACCGAGGCCCGGATCTTCCTGGAGCGTCAGCTCAGCCGCGAGGGCTTTGTGGACGTGCTGGGCGAGGATCTCCTGGAGGAGGTCCGGGACCTGGTGGGCACCGAATGGGCGGTGCGGAATGCGCGGGCCGGCCACAACTTCACCCCCGGCACGGGTTGGGAGAGCCGCCTGCGCCGCCTCTACGCCGCCGCCGCCCTCGCCCAGTCCCGGCTGCGGGCGGCCGGGCTGGAGTGAGCCGAGGTCACGCCTTGCGGGACGCGAAGTCGTGACATTCTGCGGTTCCGAGGCTCCCCGTGCCCCCATCCGAGCCGCGAGCATCGACAGCGATAGCGAACGGCGGTCGGAACGCGCGGCCGACTTCGACGTTCGATGTTGGACGTTCGATGTTCGATGTTCCCCGAGCCCCGTGTCTCACCCCTTATCCGGCTGAACCCCGCCGCGCAAAGGCGCGGTTCCCCGGCGGGGACTGCTCTGAGTCACCATCCGACGACATTCCTCGCAAACCCCTGCACGCCAACAGCATGGTCCCGACGTGGCACGCGGGGCGCCTGCCCCCATGCCCTGCCCCCAAGACAGGCCGTCGGCACCGAGAACCCTACGGAGCCGCCCGAAGGATCTCAGGAGGCACGGGGGGAGCCCCCCCGCACCAAAGACATCCCACATCGCACATCCCACATCCCACATCGTGCCAGCCGTCTCACCCTTCATCCGGCTGAACCCAGCGGTCCAGCGGCGGGGACTGACCGCTGAACCCTGAACACCGAACCCTGAACACCGACGCCTCACCCCTGGAAGCACCGACAGCCTTGCCGCGGCCGGGCGCGATCCCTATGGTGGCGCGATGAATTTCTCGAAGGTGACATCGGCTGGCCGTGCGGTCCTGTCCCGGACTCCGCTGGGGCGGAAGCTGGAAGGGTATACCCGGGGCATGTTCCAGGCCGATCTCCAGGCCGGCGTGACGGTGGCCGTGTTCGCCATCCCCCAGGCCATGGCCTATGCCATCGTGGCCGGGGTGGCCCCGGTATACGGGCTCTACTCGGCCATCGTCATCTCCATGATGGCCGCGCTGTTCGGCGACTCGGACTGGGTCAACGCCGGCCCCACCAACTCGGCCGCCCTGCTCGCGGCCGGTGCCCTGGCCCCCCTGATGCTGGCCCCCGAGTTCTATCTCGAGGCCCTGTTCGTGCTGACCCTGCTCGTCGGCCTCATCCGGTACGCCATGGGCCGGTTCCGCCTGGGGTTCCTGGTGGATTTCGTCCCCGAGTCGGCGTTCCTGGGGTTCACGGTGGGGGCGGGATTCCTCATCGCCATGAGTTCCTTCCACTTCCTGCTGGGGGTGGAGCGGTCGGAGGCGCTGTGGTTCCCGGAGCGGTTCTTCGTGGTGCTGTCGCGGGCCCATGCGCTCAACCCGGTGGCCCTGGGCATCGGCCTGGCGGTGCTGGGGTTCATGCTGGTCGCCGACCGCGTCGCGAAGAAGCTTCCCTCCGCCCTCATCGCCCTCGCCGGAGCCACGGCGGTCGCCGCCGCCCTGAACGGATGGCGGCCGGTGGACCGGGTGGCCGATATCTATGGACAGATCCCCTTCGGCCTGCCCGCTCCCCACCTGCCCCGGGCCTGGCCCGACCTGGTGGTGCATCTGATCCCCGGCGCCCTGGCCATCGCCCTGCTGGGTCTGATCGAGGCGGTCTCCATCGGCCAGACCCTGGCCCTGCGCAAGCACCGGCGGCTCGACGTGGACCGGGAGTTCAAGGGGCAGGGCATCAGCCATATCGTGGGGGCGTTCTTCCAGTGCATTCCGGGCAGCGGGTCGTTCAGTCGCTCCGTCCTGATCCTGGAGAGCGGCGGTGTGACCGCCCTCGCCAACGTCCTGTTCGGCCTGACCACGGCGGTGGCCCTGCTGCTGTTCCCCCGGATCCTGGACTGGATCCCCATGAGCGCCCTGTCAGGCCTGCTCATCTACATCGGCATCAGGCTCGTGGACATGTCCCGGATCCGGCGGGTGCTGCGCACCTCGCGCAACGACACGGTCATCATGCTGGCCACCCTGGGGACGACCGTGCTGCTCAAGATCGAATGGGGCATCTTCGTCGGCCTGGCCATCGCCCTGGCCCTGTTCGTGCAGCGGTCGCGGCAGCTTCAGCTCGCGGAAATGATCCCTGATGGCGAGGGTGGATTCTCCGAGATCCCCCTCGAGGACGAAACGCCGGAGGGATATCGCTCGCAGGCGGTGGTGGTGTCGGTGGCGGGCGACCTGTTCTTCGGGCTGGCCAATCCGCTCCGCGAGCGGCTGGGCCGGCTGATCGACGCCCGACAGCCCAGGGTGCTGGTGCTGCGCATGCGGCGGGCCTACGCCATCGACTTCTCGTGCTGGAGCGTGCTGGTGGGACTGGCCCGGACCCTGAAGGAGAGCGGGGGCCGGCTGGTCCTGTGCGGCGTCCGGCCCGACGTGAATCGGCTGATCCGCCGGGAGGCCGGGCAGGGCGTGCTCGAGGCGGAGGATGTGTTCCCACAGCAGGGAGCGATCTTCGAGGCCCTCCGCCGGGCCATTCGAGCCATCGCCTCCGGCCTGGATTCCGAAGACGATCTGGTGCGTCTGGGCGCTCCGCCCGCCCTGTTCGACGACGCGCCCGCCCCCGCGCCATGAACGCCGCCCCGCTGCTGGCCCGCGTCGCCCGGGCCCTCGCGGCGGCTCGGCTCGAGGCGGTGCTGCATGAAAGAGAAGGCGACATGTGACCAGAAGCTCCGGGCCCTGGCCCGAGAATCCGAGCGGGCCCAGCGCGAGCAGATCCGCCGCCTGCTCGCCCTGCCCATGAACCGGCGCACCCATTTCCTCCGCGTGCGCCTGCCGGGAGGCGGGTCGGCGCTCTGAGCCGGATGTCGGCACCCGATCCGGCCCCGGCGTGCCGCTCCTTTCCATGGGCGTGTCGGTGTCCCCTGGCAACCTCTCCATGCCCATGTGAGGCCACGATCGTGGCGTCACATAGACATGGCCGCCCCCGGCCATCCGCCCTGACTGGGCCTTTCGGGCCGAAGGCCCCGGGGTGCGCGGCCCATGTGAGGCCACGATCGTGGGCTCACATGTGCCGTCGGTCGGAGGACGAGGCCCAGGCCAGGAGGCGTTCGGCTACCGCGTCGGGCCGGTCCAGGACCATCCAGTGGGTCGCGCCGGGAAGGATGTCGAGGCGGGCGCCGGGAAGGAGCGCGTGCAGCGACCGGGCCTGGTCCGGGGGGAAGTGCTTGTCGCGCTCGGCCCAGAGAATGAGACACGGACACCGGATGCTGGCGTAGAAATCGGGGAGCCGGGGAAGGGTGCCCTGATAGCCGGCGCACATCTTGCTGATGAACCGCCGCACCTCGGGACGGCGGAAGGCGTGCCAGAAGTCCCGTCGCAGATCGGGATCCAGTCGCGCCCCCCGGGGGAGAAAGGTGTGGACGGCCCGGCCGAACACCACGCGGGGCAGACGGCGCAGGGCGAAGCGGTTGAAGCCGAACCGGCGGAGGAGGCGGATCTCCCAGGAGGTGGGCCGGTCGCCCAGCACCAGGGAGTTCATCACCACAACCCCGCTCACCCGCTCGGGGTACTTCGCGGCGAAAACCAGGGCCGGCTGACCACCCATGTCGGACCCGGCCACGACGGCCTTCCCGATGCCGAGATCGTCCAGGACTTCGCGCAGACGGTCGGCCATGTGCATGGGGGTGGCCCCGCCGGGCCAGGGATCGCTGTAGCCCATGCCCGGCCAGTCGAAGGCATGGACGGCGAAGGCGGTGGCCAGTCGCGGGGCCATCCGGTGCCAGACCTGCAGGTTCTCCGGATAGCCGTGCAGGAGCACCAGCGGCGGGCCCTCACCCAGGCTGGCCATTCGGAGGGCGTGCCCGTTGGCGAGGACATGGCGTCGGGTGGGGAGGAGTCCGGGCGCGGTCATGGCACGCGATCTCCGGAGTCCCCAAGCAGGAGTTCGGCGGCGAGCACGCCGGAGATGGCGCAGAAGCTGACCCACTGACCGGGATGGGTGGCGCTTCCGGCCAGATAAAGGCCGCCGATCCATGGGCTCCGATGGGCCAGGCGCCCGGCCCGCATGAACGCGGCGGTCATCACCGGGTTCATGCTCTGCCGGAAGAGGTGGGCGTCGCGGGCCCAGTCGCCGGGCGTGCGGGTGGCCAGAATCCGGACTTCGTCCAGCCCCTCGCGCCACCACGACTCGGTCAGAACCTGCTCCAGGAACCCCCGCTGGCCGGATTCGCCCTCCCGCACCGCCCGGGTGTGGTTCATGGGAGCGATGAGCCGGGCCGGCCACCAGCCTTCCTGGACGGTCTCCGGCAGGACGGCGGGTGTGGAGACGAGCAGGCGGCAGCCGTCCGGCTCGTCTCGGAGGTGGAAACGCAGGTAGGAGGAGGGCGGGGCGCCCCGGACAGCCAGGTACGCGCAGACCCCGGGGCTTTGCAGGGGCAGGTTCTCCAGCCACGCCCGTCGCCGGGCCGGCACACGGCGGGCGCCTTCCGGATCCAGAACGTGAAGGTAGGTGGCCAGGCCCAGGTTGGAGATCACCCGGTCGGTCTCCAGCACCTCGCCCGTTTCGCACTCCACGCCGCGGACCCGGCCGGCGGCGGTGAGGATGCGCCGCACGCGGGCGCCCCAGCGGAACGCCACGCCCTCCGCCGTCGCCTCGTCGGCCAGCGTCCGGGGAATGGATCCGATCCCCGCCTCGGGCACGTAGGCCCCCGCGGAGTGGATCAGGGAGGGCACCAGAGCCAGCGGCGAGGGCGCGGCCTCCAGCGTCTGCCCGGCGACATGGGTCCAGACAGCCAGGGCACGGACCACGTCATCGGGCAGGCCGGTGCTCCGAAGGACCGCACTCAGGGGCTTGAGCAGAAACGGAATGTCGCGCCAGGCCCCGCTGCCTAGCACGTCCCGTAGCCCGGGGCGCGATATCCGCTGAAGCGGCTGCATGCGGGCATAGGCGGCTGCCATGGCTCGGACGAAGCGTCGGTACCGGTCATCGGCGCCCGGCCACCGCGTCCCGATGTCGTCGGCGGTCGCGTCGAGCGAATCCTGGATCCGGACGGGGGAGGCGCCGGGCGCGGCCACCTCGTAGACCTCGGGGACCCGCCGGATATGGAGCCGGGCATCGGCATCCACCCCCAGCCGTTCGAACGCCCACTCCAGTCCAGGCCGGTCGAGAAGGATGTAGGGGCCGGCGTCGAATCGGAATCCGCCGATGGCCTCGGCCCGGGCCAGTCCGCCCGGACCGTCCGCCGCCTCCAGCACCGTCACCGCCCGTCCCGCGCGGGCCAGCCGGAGCGCGGCGGCAAGGCCGCCCATCCCCGCGCCCAGGACGATGACACGGCCGCTCATGGCATGCCTCCGCCTACAGCTTGAGCGCGGCGAACCCGTCCTGGGTGAGGCGGGCGGACGCCTCCAGCGCGCTGCGGGCGCCCATCACCACGTGGTGGGCCCCACCCAGGGCGGCCCGCATGGCGTCGCCGAAGGTCGCGCAGTCGTCCGGTCCGGCCCCGAACACCTCGTCGCGGCGGCGCTGGATCACGTCCGGGGTGATGCCGGTGAGCCGTCGGACCAGGGCGGTGTAGCCCCGGGCGTCGGGAAGCTGGTGGCGGTCCATGCGGCCGATCACCCCCACCTGCTGCTTCTCGAACTCGGCCGCCGAGATTCCCCGGGCCTGGGCCAGGAAGTCGGGCACCCGGTCGTAGATGTCGAGCGTGGCGTCGAGATTGGGATCGCGGTAGGAGTAGAAGGTCATGATGCCGGTGTCCGGCTCGAACCGGGCGAAGCTCCCGTAGGCCCCGCCCTTCACCCGCACCTGATCCCACAGCCACGCGGTCTGCACGAGGGCGTTGGCCACCATCACCGCGCCCTCCGAAGGGACGGCGGCGCGGTCGAGGACCAGGCCGCGCCCGACGTAGTTCACCTTGCTGCTGATCACCAGGCCCTCGTGGCGGTCGAGGATGGGCGCGATCTCCGGCGCCGGCGCGGCCGGGATGCCGTCGGGCAGGGCGTGGAGCAGTTCGGTCCAGGCTTCGCGGCCGGCCTCCAGCAGGTCGGCGGTGCCGGTGAGGTTCGCCACCAGCCAGGCCTTGTGGACCATGCGCTCGCGCACCCGGGTCAGGTCGCGGACCACGCCGCCGGGATCCTTCTTCAGCCGTTCGGCCAGCCCCTTGAGGAACAGGAGGTACGACGCGCCCTGGGCCGCCTCGTTGAAGTGGTGGCCCGGATGGAAATGGGCCTGCAGGCGCTGGTTGACATACGAGTGGCCGGCCGGGATCAGCTCGGCCTCCAGCCCCGCCTTCTCTTCGAGCACGATCTGCCGCAGCCGGTCCGGCTGATCGAGCCGGAGATCGAGCAGAAGGTCGCGGACGATGCCCGGAAGCAGCGGGATCTGGTGGGCCAGCACCTTGCCGCGGATCATGAGATGGCGGACGGGCTCGAGGGTCCGGTGATGCACCGAGGTGGTGAGATCGACATGGATGCCTCCGGTGTCGCGGCCAATGCGGTTGGTGAAGGCCGCGTAGTCCTGGGAGCGCGTCCCCATCTCCAGCATGCAGGTGCTGAGCAGCGACACCCACGGCGCCTCGGTCAGGTCGAGGTGGGAGAGGTCGAGGGCGAGGTCGGTGTAGAGGACGCCGGGGGTGGGCAGGTCGTGGAGCAGCCAGGTCACCGGTCCGTCAGCGATCTCCTCGGAGGGGATCTCCGGAGCGTCGCGGCGGAGGTCGCCAAGGCCAAGGCGGGGAATCCGGGCCAGCGCCTCGGGATCGTCGGGCCGGTCCTGATGCGCCTTCAGCTCCCGGGTCTCCTCGGCCAGCCGCTCGAGGTCGGCGTCGGACAGCGACGCCCGCAGGGCGTCGAGCCGGGCCCGCTCCTCGGCGTCCTCGCGCTCGCGGCGACCGGGCTCGGGGCGGAGGCGTACGACCACCCGGTGGGGATTGTCGAGCAGGTGACCGCGCAGACGGTCCACGAAGAGACCGGGATTGGCGGCCAGAGAGGCCTTGAGGCGGTCCAGGGCGGGCTCGAAGCGGAGGGCCCGGATGGGATCCCCGTCATAGAGCCAGGCGGTGAGGGCCTGGAGCATCCAGGCCAGGCCGCGGGGGAAGCCGCCGGTGTTCTGCTCGCGCAGGTGGAACTCGGTGGTGTTGAGGGCGGCTTCCACCAGGTCCTGAGGGAATCCGGAACGGGCGATCTCGGCCAGGGTGTCGAGGATAAGGGCCTCGACCTTCGCCTCGTCGCCCGCCTCGACGCCGCGGAGGCCGGTCGAGAAGTACATCTGGCGGAGGTAGTTCCCGTGGCCGCTGCCCGCGAGATCCTCGCCCAGGCCGGACTCGACCAGGGCCCGGCGGAGCAGCGAGGCCGGCGTGCCCACCAGCAGATGGGCCAGCACCCCCAGCTCGAGGGCCGCGTCCACGTCCGAGGTCTCGGGCCAGAGCCAGTTCAGGGTGACGAACGTCTTGGGGTCGGGGTCGTCGGGGTCGATGGCGTACCCGTCCTCCACCTCGCGGGGGCCCGGAAACGGGGACTGCAAGGGGAGGGCGGGCTCATGGTCCGGCGGGCCGAAGGATTCGAGGTAGGGCCGGATGAGGTCGAACCGGGCCTCCGGCGGATCGTCGCCATAGAACCAGAAGAACGCGTTGCCCGGCTGGTACCTCGACTGGTGGAAGCCCTGGAACGCCTCCCAGGTGAGGTCGGGGATCTGGCGCGGATCGCCGCCGGAATCGTGGGCGTAGGGCGTGTCGGGGAAGAGGTGCTGGACGACCACCTCGCCCAGCAGATTGTCGGGCGAGGCGTAGGCGCCCTTCATCTCGTTGAACACCACCCCCTTGTAGCAGATCGGCCGGTCCGGCGACTCCACCTCCACGTGCCACCCCTCCTGGGCCAGAGTCCGGGGCGTGAGCCGGGGGAAGAACACGGCGTCGAGGTAGACATCCACCAGATTGTAGAAGTCCTGCAGGTGCGTGCTCGCCACCGGATAGCAGGTCTTGTCCGGGAAGGTGAAGGCGTTGAGAAAAGTCTGGAGCGACCCTTTCATCAGCTCGACGAAGGGCTCCTTCACCGGGTACTTGCGCGAGCCGCAGAGCACGCTGTGCTCGAGGATATGGGGCAGCCCGGTGGAGTCCTCGGGCGGGGTGCGGAAGGTCACGCCGAACACCTTGTTCTCATCCGGGGCGGACACGGAGAGGATGCGGGCGCCACTGGCCGGGTGGCGAAGCAGGCGGGCGGTCCCGACGAACTCGGGGATCGCCTCCTCGCGCTCGAGGATGAAGTCGGAAGGCACGGTCATAGGTGGGGCTCCTTGGAATGTCGGCGGAACGCGCACCCTACCACCGGCCCCCGGGCCCCGCGAGCCGGAAGCGGGGCGGCATGCGCTTGGGAGACAGGCGGGCGGGCCGCTCCGGTCCTCCCCGGATCGCAATCGGGCGACCAGCGGTCCGGCTTGCGGTGTCAGCTTCCGACCGGATGGGCACAACACAGGGCGGGGGTGCCGTGCGGTGTGGATGTCCGATCGGAGGGGCACAACACAGGGCGGGGGTGCCGTGCGGTGTGGATGTCCGATCGGACAGCCACAAACCGGGGCTTGGGGGCGTCCGGAGGCGAGAGGCAGGGCCGGGCGGTCAGGGCATGGCGCTGCCGTAGCCGTTGCGGCGGGTGCGAATGGCGACGGCCTCGATGAGGCCAAGTCGCGGGATGCGGATGCGGAGGCGACCGTCCTGATGCGTGCATTCCAGGGTACCGCCCCGCCACAGGCCCCGGGCCTCCTCCGGAGCGGCGTCGTGGCGGATCTCGATCTCGAGGTCGCGCAGGGGCAGGGGCGGATGGAAGCTCTCGCCGGTATGGCCGGAGACGTTCACCAGATGGATCAGACGGAGGCCGTCCCGGCCGGCGAGGTCGGTGACCATGACCTGCGGGGGCAGGCCGGTGGCGAGCGGGGGGAGGCCGGCCAGCGATTCGATGACGTCGGCCATGAGCCAGGCCGGATTGGGCCAGCCCTGGCGATGGTAGAGAGCGCCGGGACGCCACGGCAGGTAGAGGGCCTGACCCCGGCCGAACCGGCGCGTCACCAGCCCGGGCTGATCGGAGACCTCGGTCCAATAGCAGCGCTCCGGGGGACCGAACGGGTGGGGCGGGATGCGGCGGAACCGGAGGCGGGCGTCCGATTCGTAGTCGGCCTCGACGTAGGGGCCATCCAGATAGAGCAGGTCGGTGTCGGCGAAGCGGGGCAGGTCGGCCTTGTCGCCGATCTCGAAGTAGGAGGCGCGGGCCTGGGCATGGACCTCGCGGATCTCCCGGACGCCAAGGCAGCGGAGAACGGGAAGATCCCGGGGGGCGCCGTCTCCGTCCCGGAAGCCGGGGCGGCCGGAGGCGATGAGGGTGCCTCCGTCCTCCACGAAGCGGTCGATCCGCTCCGCCAGGGCGTCGGACAGCGGCTGCACGTCGGGGACCACCAGCGCCCGATATCGTCGCCAGTCGAGGTCCAGGGCCCGGTTCGTGAGCATGACGTCGGCCGGATGGTGCGTCTCGGCCAGGGCGCGATACCATCCCCGGAGCTCGTCCGCAGGCGCCTGGGGTCCGCCCAGCAGCGCCACCTCGGCCCGGGAGGTCAGGCCGCGGTAGTCGTCCTGGTTCCGGGCGTGGAACCGGAACATCTCCCGGACGGGGCCGAAGCCGCTGCGGTCGGCGTGGTTGTCGATGCGGCCAATCAGGTACCAGTCGAGGGCGCCGCCCTGGGCCAGGGACTGCGCGAGGCGAAGGGACTGGAGGTCCGGCGACACCGTGACGTGGCGGCACGGGAAATCGATGAAGTCCACCGTGGTGTTGCTGGACACCATGGCCGGGTGGCTGGTCCGGGCCCAGGAGGTCTGTTCGGCCGCGCTGAGGGCCCAGCGGGGAAGGGGGCGGTCGAGGGCGGTGTTGGATTCCTGGCGAATGAACCCCCGCCCCGCCTCGAAGGCGTTGGCCACGCACACGTGGGGCCACCGCTCGGAAACGAAGTCATGGACGCGGACCCGGTGGGCCCGCACCATCTCCGCCTTGAACGCCGCATGGGCCCGGGTGACCGGTCCCTCGGGATCGCCCCGACGGGGAAGGTCGAAGCCGGTCCGCGCCCGGAACGCCTCCCGGCAATGGGAGCAGTGGCACGGCCCGTAGTCGTTGCCGCTGTAGTCGTGGGTGACGTATCCGCCCATGTTGAAGAACACGCCGTCGAAGGGGAGGGCGGTGAACATCTCCTCGAGGATCCGGAACATGCGCTCCTGCACATAGGGCCCGCTGGCGCACACGTGCACGTCGCCGTTGTAGTCGACGATGTCTCCGTCGGCGGTCCGGTAGGCCCAGTCGGGATAGGCCTCGTGGAGGGGCCGGCGGACCTTGGAGAAGTCGGTGCGGGCGATGACCCTGATATTGGCGGCGTGACAGGCGTCGAGGATGTCGGCCAGGGAGTCGCCGGTGAGGTGCGGGCTCTGGAAATGGAAGGGGAGGGCGGTGGGATAGCTGGCGATGATGCCGGCCGCGTTGATCATGAGCACCGTCGCCTCGAACTGGCGCAGATCCCGCACCACCTGGGCGGCCGAGATGTCCGCCATATCGGTCTCGCGGAGATTGGTCTGGATCAGCCGCCATGGCCAGTCGGTCCACCATTCGCTCATGTCGGTTCCTCGGGTTCGAGTCATGGCCACCCTAGACCGAGGCTGGAGGCCGGTCGATGCCCGCGTCCCGGCGGCCGGCGTTGACCCGCCCTGCGGAAGCGCGTAAGGGGTAGCGTCCGCATTCCGCCCATGGCCACCCACGACCTCCTCCATCCCGCCCAGATCCAGCGCGGCCTCCGCATCAACATGGCGGCAGGCGCGCTGGGCATGTGCTGGGTGGCCCTGGCCTTCACCCTGCCGCTGACCATGTTTCTGGAGGCGCTGGGGGCGAGCGGGCCGCAGATCGGGCTGGCCGCCACTCTCCAGCAGCTCGCCATGGCCGTCCAGATCCCGGCCGCGCTGTGGGTCGAGCGCCTGTCCCGGCGCAAGCCCTTCTGGGCCGCCGTCACCATTCCCCACCGCCTGCTCTGGGCCCTCCCCGCCATCCTGATCCTCACGCCAGGGATGGAGACGACCACTGTGATCTGGATCACGCTGCTCATGGTCGGAGTGAGCGGCGTGCTGATGCACGCCTCGGTCCCGGTGTGGTTCGCGTGGATGGCGGACCTGGTTCCCCGCGAGTCGAGCGGCCGGTTCTGGGGCACCCGACAGTCGTGCACCACGGCCGCGTTCGTGGTGGCCATGGGCGCGGCGGGGTGGCTGCTGGATCGCCATCGCGGGGGTCTGGGCGGTTTCGCGGTCTGCTTCGGTCTGGGCGCGGCGCTGGGCACGGCGGATATCCTGCTCCACCTGGGGGTGCCCGAACCCACCCCCCATGCGCATCCATCGGCCACCCCCCTGCGTGTCCGCCTCCTCGCCCCCTGGCGCAACCCCGACTTCCGCTGGCTCACCCTGGCCATGGGGGCATGGTTCCTGGCCAACGGCATCCATGCCAGCTTCTCGCCCGTGTATCTGAAGCGGGAGTTCGGCGTGGACTACCGGTATCTGGTGCTGCTCCCCATCATGGGGTCGGTCAGCACCATTCTCACCGGCGTTCCCATGGGCCGTCTCATCGACCGGCTGGGCGGTCGCGGCCTGGCCATGCTTCTGCTCGCGGCGGGGCCCCTGTGCGGCCTGTTCTGGTTCTTCCTGACGCCCGGGCAGGTCGGGCTGGCCGGGCTGACCCTTCCCCGGCCCATCGCGGTGATGGTGGTGGGGCACCTGATGGCGGGCGGGCTCTACGCGGGGGTGGCCCTGTGCCAGATCCATCTGGTGAACTCGGTCACCGGGCGCGAGGGCCGCACCCTGGCCATGGCCATGCACTGGTCGGCGGTGGGGGCCATGGCGGCGCTGGGGCCGGTGTTCGGGGGCTGGTTCATGGACCTGTGGACCCGGCACGGCTGGCGGTTCGCCCTGCCGGGCGGCGGCGCGTTCACCTTCTACCAGGGGCTGGTGGCCCTCCACATGCTGCTGGCCTGGGGACTGGCCATCCCCCTGCTGGCCCGGGTCCATGTCCGCTCGGGCGCGGTTCCCCTGCGGCTGGTCCTGGCGGGCCTGCGGGCGGGCAATCCGTTCCGGGCCGTCCTGCCGCCGAACACCGGCTACCTTGACACCACCGCGAATGGCCGGCGTGCGAAGGAGGCGAAGCCCGATGTCCCGACCTGACCGACCCGAATTCCGCATCGCCCACCTCACCGACAGCCATCACCGGGTGGGCGATCTCCAGCTTCCTCGGGCGGTGGAGGCCGTCCGGAGTCTCGACCCGCTCCCGGATCTCGTGGTGCATGGCGGGGATGTGGTGAATGGCTATGTGCCGGAGGCGGACCTGGACCGCCAGATGGCCGAGGCGTCCGCGATCCTGGCCCGGCTGCCCATGCCCACGATGGTCCTGTGCGACAACCACGACACCCACGGGGAGGCGGTGAAGGGCGCGGCCTTCGCCCGGCACTTCCACGACCGGTGGGTGCAGGCGTTCGACGCGCCGGGGCTGCATGTGCTCGGCGTGAGCGCCGACGTGGACCTTCCCGGAAACCTGCCCGTGGGCCCGGAGGAGGCGGACGGGACCTGGCGGGAGACCCAGCCGTGGTTCCTGAGGATCCTGGAGGAACGCCTGAACTCTCGTCCCGGGGTGACTCAACTGGTGTTCACGCACGTCCCCGTGTTCCCGGTGCGCTGGGGCCTGAGTAGGGCGGATCCCGAGGGCAAGGCCCCGCCGGGGAATCTGGACAACTACGCGCTGCCCGAGCCGAGGCGGTCGGAGGTGGCTGCACTCTTCGCCCGCAAGGGGGTAAGGGCCCATTTCGCCGGCCATCTCCATGTCAATGGCCGGACGGATCGGGACGGGGTGACCTACGTGGTGACGTCCGCCGTCCAGAGCTTTCCCGGCGAGGGGCGGATCGTGGACCTCCACGCCGACCGGATCCACACCTGGATGCTGCCGGTGGAAGGCGGGCGCGACATCTGGGTGCGATGGCGCAACACCATCGACGTCACCCATCCCACCGTGGAGAGCTTCTACGCGGGACAGCCCGAGGAGCGGGACTTCGTGATCGCCTGCTGAGCGGGGCGGATCAGGAGCCGGGCGAGATCACCTCGTCGCCGGTGCGGACATTGATCGCACCGACGATATCGGCCACCGAAAGGTTCCGCTCCACGGCGGAAACCCGCACCCTTCCGACGAACTCCTCGTCCCGACTCACCAGCATCTCGACCCCCTCGGCGAGGCCATGTTCGGTGCCCAGGCTGAGGATGACGAACCGCCATTCCGGATCAATGAGCAGGACGGACCCGGACACTTCCTGCGCCGGCCCTCGAGCCCGTTCGCCCAGACGCCGGTCGCGTTCGGCCTCGAATCGCCGCTGCCATGTCTGGGCCGCGTTCTGGGCGAGCTGAAGCTCGCGGGCCTGGGCCTCCGCCTCCTCGTTGAGCCGGGCGATCTCCAGGTTCTTCTCGTCAATCTCCGTGTTGAGCCGACGAATGTCACCTTCGAGCGAGGCGATCTGGGTGCGGGCCTCGCGGAGCTCGGTCTCGCGCTGGGCGAGCGTCTCGCGGGTCTCCTGGAGGGTGTTGCGGGTGCGGGCGTGCTCGGCCCGCTCGTCACTCAGCTCCGCCTGGGTGGTGGCGAGGGTCTGCCGGGTCGCCTCGTGTTCGGTCTCCTCCCGCTTGCGCCGCTCGACCTGGTCGTTGGCCATGGTGGCCACCTGGCGCAGCGCCCCGTCCATCTGCTCGAAGTCCTGGAGCCGGTCGGGCCGGAAGTCCTCGATCTCGAGGTGGCGGGCCACCTCCACCGTGGTCCGCTCCAGCTTCACCATGCGGCCTTTGAACTCCTCCCGCTTCTGGAAGATCATCACCTCCAGACCCACCGCGACCAGACTGAGCAGAAACACAATGACGACGAACGGCTTCAGCGCCTTACCCATGATCGTAACCCTCCACGGTTCCGTGATCCACCTAACGTACGCGGGGGCCGTTGTCATTGTCAATCGCTTCCCCGCAAGAATCTGCCTGCTTGACGGAACCGGGCCGATGCGCCGATCCTCCGGCCATGCAAAGCCATGGGTATCACCTCGAGCCGGATCGGGTTCCCGTGTGCCTCACCGTGGCCGGATCGGACAGCGGAGGCGGGGCCGGCATCCAGGCCGATCTCAAGACGTTCACCCGACTCGGGGCCTTCGGAACCACCGCCATCACCTGCGTCACCGCCCAGAACCCCAAGGGCGTGGACGGGGTGTGGGCGGCCGACCCGGTGATGGTGGCGGCCCAGATCCGCATGGCCTGCGAGGCCTTCCCGCCCGCCGCCGCCAAGACCGGCATGCTGTTCAACGCCGACATCATCCGGGCGGTGGCCGCGTCGGTCGAGGAACAGGGCATCGCCACCCTGGTGGTGGATCCGGTGATGGTCGCCGCCTCGGGGGCCCGGCTGCTCGAGGCCGAGGCCGTGGACGCGCTGACCGGGATCCTGTTCCCGCTGGCCCGGGTGGTCACCCCTAACATCGCCGAGGCCGAGATCCTGCTCGGGGAGCCCATCCGCACCGTGGAGGAGCTCCGGGTGGCGGCGCGGGAGATCGCCCGCCGGTTCGACACCGCCTGCGTGGCCAAGGGCGCCCATCTGGAGGGCGACCGCGTGGTGGACGTGCTGTTCGACCGGGGCGAGGAGGAGGTCTTCGAGTCCCAGCGCATCGACCTCCCCGAGACCCATGGCGCGGGCTGCACCTTCTCGGCCGCCCTGACCGCCTTTCTGGCCCATGGGGCGCTCATGGTCGACGCCGCCCGCGAGGCCAAGGCCCTGGTGGCCGACGCGCTCAAGCGGGCCGCCCCCGCCGGGCACCACCGCCCGCTGAACCTGCTTCCGCCCGAACCGGCCTGACCCCGGCATGGCGGGTTCCGGTCCCAGGCGTCCGCTGCTGGGTCTGGCCCTGACCGCCGCCCTCGGCTGCGCCCTCGGCGCGGGGTCGCCCCTCCCCGCCTGGAGCTGGATGGCCGCCGGGGCCGGGGCGCTCGTCCTCACCCGGATCCTCGCCGGCCCGGCGCGGATCCTCCCGCTCTGGGCCGCGCTCCTCCTCCTGTTCGCGGCCTATGGCCGCCTGGGAGGACGCGAGGCATTTCTCCGCCGCCACGACCTGCTTCAGACCTCCGGCGCGGAGAGCGTCGAGCTGACCGGCCGCGTGGTGTCCGAGCCCATCCCCCTGGCCGTCGATGAGGACGGCCGCCCGAGGCTGGGGTTCGACCTCCGGATCTCCGGACTGCGGCGTCTTCCGCAGCCCGAGCCCGCTTCCGGTCGGGTCCGGGTCCGGCTGGCCCTCGCGCCGGAGGGCCCGGTGCCGGGGTATGGCGATCGCCTGACCGTCTCGGGGGTGGCCCGCCGGGGTCCGGCGGGCGACCTCCGGCTCGACGC
Source organism: PVC group bacterium (assembly GCA_003566475.1). GTDB lineage: Bacteria > Verrucomicrobiota > Kiritimatiellia > SS1-B-03-39 > PXDE01 > PXDE01. Next base: position 18,659 of record PXDE01000468.1, read on the forward strand.
GCCGGCCGGGGGCCTGATCGCCCATGCCCATGGCCTCGGCAACCTCTGGGTCCGCTTCGCCCTGCGCGGCCGGACCTGGGCCCGGGGGCGGCTCGCCCTGGGGCTGGAGGACGCGCCCGAGGTCCGGGCGGTGGTGGACGCCCTGGCCCTGGGATTCCGCTCCGGACTGCCCGAGGAGCAGGAGGATCTGTTCGCCCGGTCCGGAACCCTCCACATCTTCGCGGTCAGCGGGCTCCATGTCGGCATGCTGGGGCTGCTCGTCACCTCCCTGGCCGGCTTTCTCGGCGTGCCCCGCCACCGATGGATCTGGGCCCTGGCCCCCGCGCTGGGCCTGTTTGTGGCCGCCACCGGAGCCCGGCCCAGCGCCACCCGGGCGCTGGTCATGGCCATCGCCTTCTGGGGCGCCCCCGCGATCGGCCGCCGCCCGGACGCGCCGTCCGCCCTCGCCCTGGCCGTCCTGCTGGCCCTGCTCGGAAATCCCGCGACCGTCCTGGAGCCGGGGTTCCAGTTCAGCTTCGTGGCCGTGGCGGGCATTCTGGTCATCACCCCGGTGGTGCTGCACCCGCTGGCCCACCGCCTGGGACCGGACCCGTGGGAGGTCGGGCGCTCCCGGTGGCGGCGCTGGCTCCGGCAGGCCCGCCTGTATGTGCTGGGCCTCGCCGCCACCTCGGTGGCCGCCTGGTTCGCCACCGCCCCCCTCACCGCCCGGGTGTTCCATCAGGCCGCGCCCGCCGCCCTTCTCACCAACCTCGCCGTCATCCCGGGCGCGTTCGTGGTGCTGCTGACCGCCATGCTGAGCCTGACCACCGGCCTGGCCGCCGACGCCCTCAGCCTGGTGTTCAACGCCGCCAACCGGGCGCTGGTGGAGGTTCTGATCCGGGCGGCGGCCCTGGGGGCGGCCCTGCCCGGAGGCCATGCCGCCCTGCCGGCGCCCGGACCGTTGACCGTGGCCGCCTGGTACGGCCTCGGCGTCGGCGCGGTCGCCCTGCGGGGGAGGGCGCGGGCGGCCACGCTCAGCCTGTGCGGGATGGTCGTGGCGGCAGGGCTTGCCCTGGACTCTCCCCCGGGCCGCACCGACATGGCGCTGCTTCCGCGCTCCGGCCGGCTGGCGGTGCTGATCCGTCCCGCCGACGGCCAGGCGGTGGTGGTGCTGCCCGACTGGGCGCCGGATGCCGAGGGGATGGCCCGAATGCTGCGGGCGCAGGGCGTATCGAGGCTTCGTCAGGTGATCGTCGCCCGCGACGATGCCGGAACCCGAGCCGCCCTGGACCGCCTGCGGCGGGAATACGGAAGCTTCGACACCGCCACGGCGGAGGATCTGGCCCCGGGGGATTCCGGGTGGTGGCCGGGCCAGATCGGGTGGGAGGTGGTCGAATCGGATGCGGCGTCGGGGCTGGTGGTGCTGCGGGTCCAGATCCCCGACCGGCCATCGGTTCTGGTCTGGACTGGGCAGGCCGCGCCCCGGGATCCCCGCCCGGCCGACCGCCGCGACTGGACGGCGGATGAGGTGGTGTGGACCGCGCCCCCCGGACGCGAGCGGCCATCCGTCGGCCTCTGGCAGGAGATCGGCGCGCGCCGCGTCCGGATCCCCGTCTCCGGCCGCCGCGACGCCCAGCTCCACGCCGACCGCCTGGCCGAGGAACTGGCGGCGGCCGGCACCCCCCTCGAACGAGTCCCGCCCCGATCAGGCCCCCGCCCCGGCCCGTAGCCGCGCCCACCAGGGCGTGGATGCGCGTGCAAGGTGGGACGCTTGGGGCCATCAAGAACCGCGCGCACGAGATGGCACCATAGCCATATTCCCGTATAGTGACCCATATGAAGACGACGTTGGACCTGCCGGATGACCTCCTGGTTGAGGCCAAGAGCACTGCCGCCCGTCGGAGGACCACCCTGCGGGCGTTGGTCGAGCATGCCTTGCGCCGCGAACTCGCGCCTTCGCGGCCCGAGGCCGAGGAGGGTCGCATCTTTCGGCTGGATGAGGACGGTCTTCCTTACGTGCCGTCGCGAGGTGGCAAGGTGACCAGCGAGGTCGTGCGCCGCCTCCTCGACGAGGAGTAGGAGACGTGTTCCTGCTCGATGCGAATGCGCTCATCGCCTTGGGCGATCGTGACCACGAGCACCATGGGCGGGTCAGAGCCTGGTTCAAGGCTTCGGCGGCCGGAGGCTGGGCGACCTGCCCGATCGTGGAGAACGCGTTCGTGAGGATCGTGAGCCACCCATCCTACCCTAACCGCCCGGGGCCTCCGGACAGGGTGAGAGATCTGCTTGCGTCCATGTGTCTGTATCCCGGGCATCAGTTCTGGCCGGACGGGTTGTCCATCCTGGACACGCGTAGGACAGGCCCTTTGGAGGGCGTCGGGTCGCGGGACATCACCGACCTCTACTTGCTGGCCCTGGCCGTCTCGCGATCCGCCCGCCTGGCCACGCTGGACACGCGAATCCGATCCGACGCCATTCCCGACGGATCCCGCGCCCAGTTCGTTATTCCGATGAAATGAGCCTCCGCCGCGAGCGAAGGAGCGTCATGATCCATTCCGGGTGGATTCGGGACGAGCATGGACGAGGCGCAAGGCGGCACACGGCGCCGCGCTAGCAGGATTGGTGGACATCCGGCTTTCGTCGGCCACCACCACAGGGTACGTTCGGGAGGTGGCCTGAGCCGAACGCTGGAGTTCGCGACCCCATGAGCAGCAATTTGCAGGCGTGCGATCCCGTTTCGTTGAGCCTTGCATGGGAACGCACCCATGCAGGCAAGGCGGCTCGTCTTGTGGTGGTTCTGGCAGGGCTCTTCCCCGGAGTAGGGCACCGAGGGGCGCGGTTGCCAACCAGGAACTGCGCCGGGTCGTTGGCGTTCCTGGCGGCGATCGCCCTCCTGGGCTGGTCCGGAGCGAGGTCTTCTGGGCACCGAGTGCGGGCCAGGAAGGAGACGAGGGGCGGCTGGCGGTCCTTGCCCAGGTCCTTGAGCAGTCCGAGAATGGCCCGCGGATTGAAGAAGCGTTCACGGAGGTGCTTGAGAGCTTCGGCCACGCAGTGCCAGACCTGGCCCGTTTCTTGACGGACGAAGAGTTTCTTGCGCGGTTGGATGATCCGGAGATGTTCATGCACACGCGGATTCCGGACCGCCGATTGCACCGACTGCTCTCTCGGCTGGCGTCGGCGTCCACGCCTGAAGCGACAGGCGTTCTGAGCAGCCTTTCCTCCCATCCAATCTACCGCGACATTGCGGTTCGCGAGGCTGTTCAGCGTCGGGACACGTTGGTCGTTGCCCTAGGCGGCCTACGTAAGCCCACCGACCAGATCCTGGATTTTATCGAGGAATCGACACTAGGACGCTTCCCTGTGCTGGCATACTCTGTTCCGACGCTGGTGCGCATGGATTCGCCCCGGGCGCATGCGATCGCTCTTGCGGGTCTGGAGCGGCCCCAGGAGATGCAGTAAGTACGCGAGATTCTACCTGACGCCGATCCGCTATGATGCGCAGGTCGTCAGGTTCTACGAGAAGCTTGCGGATCGACTCGCCGCTTCAACGGGGGCTGAGCGCGTTCTGGAGGACGTTCTGGAAAGCCTGTTCAAGCCGGACTACGTGGCAAGGGCGAACTTCCTTGCGGTAAGGGGCGCGCCTCTGCAGGGGGCCTCCAAGGAGTCGCTGGAGCGTTTGGTGGACTTCGGGGAGAGGATCCTGGCCCATGAGGATACGTATCCCACCCGGGCGGTTCAGCATGTCCGGGAGGGATTGCCGGCCATACGGAGGCGACTGCCGGCCATACGGGAGCCCGGGGTTTGAGGACAAAGGCTATGGCGGCGCTGGCCGAAGCCAGAACGTCGGAGGTTGCGATCTGATGGACACCATCCTGCACAGGCTCCGTACCCCAAACGAGCCCTGCGCGCGGTTCCGCATTCGCCTGAAGGGACGGCGTCGGTTCCCTATCGATGGGACGTCGGGCGATTTCTCTACACGCCCATGATGCGGAACTGCACCTGGACCCTCTCCTGACCATCACAGGCTACCCCCCTCGATCCGCCTCGGTGTCCGTCAATCCAGATGTCCGATCGGACATCTGGATTGCAGGCCGCTTTGCCAGGGCCCGAAAACCTTCCCGCAAACCAGTTGACCGATCGGACATCTGATTTGCATGCTGATCGAGCCGAAACGGGCATAAACATTCTGGAATTCAGGAAATCTTCCCCTCCACAACTCACCTTTGCCGAAATGCGCCGCGTCAGGATCGCGTCAAACCAGATGTCCGATCGGATATCTGGTTTGACGAACGGGTTGACAGGGGCCGGTCCCAGGAGGCAGGCTGCGGGCATGAACTGGTTCGACTCAAGCGGGTTTGGCGGGAGCCTGGTGAAGGATCGGGTGAGCGACTTTCTGCTCATCCTGTTCGAGGGGATGGCCTCGCACGCCCGCTATGGCATTCCCGACCTGAACCGGGTCCGCGAGGACGTGTTGGCCGAGGAGCGCTACCGGCGGGCGGCCCGGCGATTGGAGGAGCGGGGCATGGTCGCCTATATCACCCGGAATGGGACGCGGGTGCTGGACCTGACTCCCGAAGCCCGGGCCGGGCTTCCCTGGGATGTGGATCCGGAGCGCCGGTGGAAGGTGAGATGGAACGGCGCCTGGTATGTGATGAGCTACGACGTCCCGGAGAAGGAATGCCACGACCGGGTCGTGCTCCGCACGTTCCTCAAGCGTCATCGGTTCGGCCTCCTCCACCGGAGTGTGTGGATCACCCCGTTCGACTGCCGGGCGTGGTACAAGGATCTTCAGGTGGCGGCCGGCGTGAACGACGTCGCCTACCTGATGTCCGTGAAGGGGTTTGTGGGCATGGACCACGAACGGGTGGTGGACCAGGCCTGGCCCTGGGACAGGATCGACCGGGCGCACCGATGGTATCTGGAGCAGGCCGAATCCGTGTCGGAACGGGTGCGCAGCCACGGCCTCGGCGACCGGACTGAGCGGGTGAACCTGCTGGCGGAGAACGCCGTCGCCCTTCGGACCGCCCTTGCGTTAGACCCCCTCCTGCCCCAGCGTCTGCACCCTCGCGGGTACCTGGGCCCAGCCATCCTGGAAGCCTCTCGAGAACTGGTGAGGCTCATCGCCCAGGCCGCCTGAGCATCCCGAGGCCGGATGCATCCGGCCCGTTCCGGCTGCCGAGCGTGCTCTGATCATACCTTCAGCCTGTGTCCCGGCACCCGACTAATCCGCCGCCGTCCGTCAATCCAGATGCCCGATCGGACATCTGGATTGCAGACCTCTCAGACGAACTCGCAGAGGCCCGTCAAACCAGTTAACCGATCGGACATTTGGTTTGCATCCATCCTGAGCCAATTTTGCATAATTCCCCTGTAATTATAGGTTTTGTGCGATCCCCACATCTCTACATCCCGACGACCAGGGTCGAGGTCGCCCGCAAACCAGATGTCCGATCAGACATCTGGTTTGACAGAGTGTCCTTTGCCTCTCGTTCGGCTGGGGCGAAGGAGGACGATTCGGGTGAAGGGTAGGCGAGGGA
>PXDE01000546.1 GCA_003566475.1 PVC group bacterium
CCGAAAACCCTTCGTCGCGGCGGGGCCTCGATCTGCTCCGCATCGCGGCGAGACACCGACACCCCGTTTCCGTCCACGGAGATGACATGGCCCGTGGCCGAATCGCGCTCTCCATCCGCGAACATGGTCATCTCCAGGGCGGGCCAGGCTGGCCATTCCCCCTCAAACGAAATCCTCACCCCCGAACCCTCGGGAACGGCCAGCGGGCTGCGGGCGATCACGTTGCCGCTCAGGCGGAGTCCGTCAGGGGTGGCTTCTCCCTGGGCGATAATCGATCGCCCCACGATGATCGGAGCCGCCCGGAAGTCCCAGGACAGGGGCCGTTCGAGCCGGAGGCCCTCCTCCCGGTCCAGCCGCCGAACTTGCTCCGAAGGGAGCGCCACCCGGCCGGCGGCCGGGGTTTCGAGGGTCAGGTGCTCGGAACCCCAGGACACGATGCGTCCGGCCCAGCGGTCGCCGTTGGCCATGCCGACCAGGAACCCTTCGTCCGGGGAGGCGGGCGTTCGCGCCCCGACCTGCACCTGGTTCACGTTCTCCAGCGGGAAACGGAGGAGTTCCGGAGCGGCCGGGGAGGACCAGGTGAGGACGCTCGCGGAAGAGTCGATGCCGGCCAGGCGTCCGGTCAGCCGGTTCCCGTCGGTGAAGGTCATCGAGTCGGGGCCTGGCGGGGCGGATTCCGTTCCGAACTCCAGGCGTCGAAGGGCGGCTCGGGCAAGACGTACCGGCCCGCCCGTCGGGCTGCGGCCCTCGATCCACTCGGGGGTCAGCTTCACCGCATCGAGCACGATCCGCTCCCTCGTGTTCAGTTCCACCACGGCGGAGGGGGGGGGCAGCGGGGCATTCGCGCCGCGCGCGGCCAAGGTCAGGCTGCGAACACGCCCGAGGGGCGCCTTTTGCTCGCCCCAGGTTCCCTCCATGTGAACGGTGTCGCCGACAATGGACACCAGGGTCCCCGAGAGAACGTCGTCGTTGGAGAAGGACACCACGTCGAGGGCTTCGTTCTGGAGGACGCGTCCGAGGCGCGGCTCCGCCTCGGGGATGGGCCCCGCGCGCCTCTCCACCACGAGGTCGCGGACGGTGGTCATGAAACCCTCGTCGGGCCTCATGTTGAAACCCACCAGCGCCACGGTATCGCCGCCGGGCTCGAATCCACGCGGCTCGCGGTGGCGGATGGCCTCGCGGCCGTCCACCCGGACCAGGAACTCGGCCCGCACCGGGTCCACCAGGATCTCCACCTCGGCATCGAACCGCTCCTCGACTGGACGTTCGAACATGCCCAGCCGCTGTTCCCTGCCATTTCGGAACCGCACCAGAAACACGGTCTGGGCGTTGATGTACACGGCATAGGTGCTGCGGGTGTCCACCCCGGGGTGGTTCCACGGCGGGGTGCGCGGATGCACGATCGGCGCCCGCTCCGGCGACGGGATCGAGGCCGTAGCCCGGTCGCCGTAAAACTCGGCCATCAGGGTCAGGTGGCCGGAGCCGCTGGTTCGGAAGGCCATGCGCAGGCCACCATCCCGGAGTCCCGGGATCTCGCGCCAGACGGCCGTGGCCCCGGATGTCACCAGCGTCTCGCCCATCGGCGTCCAGAACGCCCGGGGGCCGGGGACGGAGTTCCATTCCGCCAGCGCGTCCGGTCCTTCGATTCGGAAGGGCAAAGCCTGCTCCGCGACGTGGATTTCCCGGACCCGGGAGGTGGGCAGCGTGATCCGACCTGCGGCCCGGGAGTCGAGTTCCAACGTCTCGCGGTCAAGCCGGATGGGACGCCCGGCCCACACTTCGCCCTGATCGAGACGAAGCTGCACGGTCCCCTGCGGAAGGGGCTCGGCCGCGGCTGTGGCCGTCACCTCGTGGACCGAGGACAGGCTGAAAACGAGCGGCTCGGGGGCGTTTGCGGTGGCCCAGGTGAGAGTTCCCGCGTCCGGATCGGTGGCGACAAGGCGACCGGTCATCGTCTCCCCATGGGCCAGACGTATACGATCGGTCTCGGCGCCGGGGGAGGCTCGAACTGGAAGCACCAGCCCAGAGAGGAGCAAGAAGGCGATTAAGGAAAGCGGGTGTCGGTGCATGTCGAATCGGGGGTTGAGGGCGGGGAGGACAGGTGTAGAGCGCGCACGCGTGCATTTGTCTCGCCACGAGCCTTGTTCCTTTCCGCCGGCAAGAGGAATTCGCGCATGGCCCCTGGCCCCCGCCCTCGCCGCCGTAGAGACGCGCGATCCCACCGGCTCTCAGCCGGAACCATGCAGCAGAACCGCGAATCACCGCCAAGGCGGGATGAAGACATGGACGCAAACAGACGCCAATGGGGATAAAGTGGAACCCCACCCTGCCCGCCTCGAAGCCGGCCCCCTTGATGGCGGCCAGGCCGTCCGGCGCGACGTCGATGAACTCAAAGTCCTCGGTCTGGGCCCACGCGGCGGTGGCGGAAAGGTCCTTCTGCCAGCCCCCGGCGCCCAGGTGGCGGAAGCCGATGGGGAGCGATGCGGTCAGGGTACGGCTCATGGCGTCTCCAGGGTGCGCAGGCTGTCGAACATGCGCCGGGCGGCCTCGCGGGGAGGCATCGCCCAGAGCTCCTTGTCGAACATCTCGATGGAGAAGTCGCCGGTGTAGCCCCCGGCCTCGATCCGTCCGAACAGGGCGCGCAGGTCGAGGCAGCCCTGGCCGGGCAGCCGCCGGTCGTCGTTGCAGTGCGAGCGGTCGCCGGGCTTGTCCGCCATGTCGTCCACATGCACATGAAGGATGCGCCGGACCCGTGCGTCGGTGAGGTCGTCGAACTTGGTCGCGGTGCAGTGGTAGTGGGCGGGATCGAACAGCACCCCCACCCGATCGGTGTCGGCCGCCTCCGCCACCGCCACCGCGCTGCGGAAGGACTTCACCACTGGCGACCAGTTGAATTCGATGGCCAGATTCACGCCCTCCGGCCAAGTTCCGATCAGATCGGCGCAGCGGCGGCCGATGACCTCCAGGGTGTCGGCGGCACGCTGGGCGGGCCCGTCGGTGCCCGCGACCATGGTGCCACCGCCGAGTTCGGCGAGGAGCTCCGCATTCTCCTTCAGAAGCGCGGCATTGGCCTCCTGTCTGGCCTCGTCGGCGAAGGCGAGCACCGTGGTCTCGAAACCACCGATGCACCGCAGGCCCAGACGGTCATGCAGGGCGGCCAGGTCGCGGGCGTTCCGCCCTTCGGCCAGCCAGGCCTTGGCCCGGGGCAGGTTGTATTCGACCTTGCCGAAGCCCGCCTCGGCGGAGGCCTCCAGCACCGCCTCGAGCGGGGCCTGGGCGGCCAGGGAGACGAGGTTGATCGCGAACTGTTCCGGCTTCATGGATGGGGGACTCCGTAGGGTTCAGCCCGCGGCCGCCGCGGCGGCCAGGGCGAGGATGTGGGTTCGGGCGAGTCGCAGGTCTCGGGCCGCCTCGGCGGCGGTGCACAGGGGAGTGGGCTGGCCGCGGACGGCGGCCGCGAAGTGAATCGCCTGCTGGCGCATGGCATGAATGGAGGGGAGCACGGGGGAGACTGTTTCCGCCCCCTCCGCGCGATCACGGAACAGGGTGACCCGTCCCGCGGCGTCCACCGCGAGGGGACCGGGAATGTCCACCCGGATCCAGGCCCGTTCGAAGGCCACCAGCGCCTGCTCCTGCCATTCGTGCCGGGAGGCGTAGGGCGCCATCTCCAGGATGCCGGTCGCCCCCGATACCGACCGGGCGACCAGGAGGCGCTCGGAGGGGTCGGAATACGCCACCTCGTATTCCTCGCCGAACAGGTGCCGCATGAGGTTCACCTGATGGATGTAGTAGTTCACGAAGGCATCGAGCCGCTTCCGATCCGCCTCGCCAAGCCCGGTCCGATCCGGGTCCGGGATCAGGGTGGGGTAGGGCTCGTCCGTCTTGAGCAGGCCTTCGAACCCCGAGCGTGGCGAGGGCCAGGGGCCGGGGGGCATGGTCAGGCGGACGTGGCGCAGGGCCCCGAACTCCCCGCTGGCCTTCCACTCGGTCACGGTCTGGCGGGCCCGCATGACGGCGGGGTCGCTCCGCTTGTGGTAGGCCACGTAGATCGGAACCCCGGCCGCCTCGGCCACCGCCGCCAGCTCGTCGCCGATCTCGGCCGACCGGGCCAGCGGCTTCTCGATCAGGATCGGCACCTTGGGATCCAGCAGGTCTGGCAGCAATTGCCCGTGGCGGGAGAAGGGCTGGATGGCCACGATGGCGTCCAGGGTCTCGGCCTCGAGCAGGGCCCGGTGATCCGGGTAGATCCTGGGGATGCCGTACCGGGCCGCGACCATGGCGGCCAGGTCCGGGCGAAGCTCGGCGGCGCAGGTGACGCGGACGCCGGGATCGAGCAGGTAGTTCCGGAGGTGGGCGACCTGACCCATGCCTCCCAGTCCGATGAACGCCAGTCGCAGCGGGGTCGTTTCCATGCCCACACCCTACCTGGAACCCGGGCGGGAGGGAATGGACAGGGTTGCCATTTCATGTCAGAAATTGCCCATGGAGAAGCATGGCCAGCGGCCGGTTCTGATCGCGGGCGGGGAGGTGGTGCCTCGCCGCGGCTGGGGCATGGCCATGCACCGACACAGGTTTCATGAGCAAGTTCGCCTTCATCCGCCGCTACCGTCGGGCCACCGGCCGCACTCCGATGCAGGACTTGCGCCGGATCCGCCTCAACCAGGCGCGGACGCTGATCCTCGCCACCGGGCTGCCGCTCAAGGCCATCGCCGCCGAGGTGGGCCTGGGGGACGCGTTCCAGATGTCCCGGCTGTTCCGACGCCATTTCCAGACCGCGCCCAGCCACCTGCGTCGGTCCGGAGCGCCTGGCCTTGCGACGCCGGTCCGGCCTGGGGGCCCCCCGTAGGTCCACCCTCCGAGGTGGACCGTCCGGGCCGAAGGCGAGCCCAGAGCGGGGCGGACCTAGCCTAGGCTGGACATTTCCATCCGACATGACTATGTTCATGGTCATGAAGACAACCATGATTAACATCAACGAGGCCAAGACCCACCTTTCCAGCTACGCCCGGCGCGTCAAGCAGGGCGAGCGGTTCGTGCTGTGCGACCGCAACCGCCCGTTCGCCGAGATCCGACCCCTGCCGGTGACCCCGGAAGGCCGACGTCCGTTCGGGCTGGCTCGGGGCAGGATCCGGACCCCGGATGACTTCAACGACCCGGATCCGGAGGTGGAGGCGCTCTTCTCCGGATCGGAGTGATGGCGACCTACCTGCTGGACACGTGCGTGGCTCTCTGGATCTTCGAGGGAAGCCCCCGGATCTCCCCCGACCTGCGCGACCGGCTGACCGACCCCAGCCACGACCTGCTCCTGAGCGACGCGAGCCTGTTGGAGATCGTGATCAAGCACGGTCTCGGCAAGCTTCCGCTGCCCCGACCGCCTTCGGAGCTGATTCCGACCCTGGCGGCCCGGCACATGATGGATCCCCTGCCGCTGTCGGCTGCGGACATCTGGCGGATCGAGAAGCTTTCCGGTCTCCACCGGGATCCGTTCGACCGGCTGTTGGTGGCCCAGGCCCTGGAGCGGGGTCTGGAGTTGGTCACCCCGGACCCGAAGATCCAGGAATACGACGTGCCCGTCCTTTGGATGTAGGGCGTGGTCGGCGCGGTGGTGGAAACGGGCCTCTCTGCTACGCCCGGCCCAAGCCCGTGTCGGGCCACAGGCTCACACGCGGCCAAAGGCGTGGCGCGCGGTGGGGGAGACCAGAGCGCTCGGTGATGGATGCCGCCACCTCCTTCCGGCTTCGCGCAGACGCTACGCCGCGACAAGGGAATCGGTAGCTAAGCCCGCCGCTTCACCCGCCGACGGCGGATGGCCAGGGCGCCGGCGCCCAGGAGAAGCATCAGGGCCGAGCCGGGCTCGGGGATGGCCGACTGGGGCTGCTGCGGCAGGAGGTAGTCCGGGGCCTGGCCGGTTAAAAGGCTCCCGTCCCCACCACTGTTCCCACCGTACCCGAAGCCTCCATCGAGCAGAATGTTGTCGCTCTGCCCGAACAGCCCGTCGGTCAGCGAAAGGCCGTCGAAGAAGGTGCCGTCGAGGGTGTAGATGGCCACCCGGCCCCGCCGCCCCCGCCGCCCTGGCCACCGTAGAGTCCGTGATTGGCCCCGCCAACCCCTCCTCGGGCATCCACCGTGCCCAGGATGGAGACCTGCGGCGCGGCCAGGAGCAGCCCCCCCCCGCTTCCCCCGCCTCCACTTGGAGCATGCCATATGGAATGCCCACCTCCATTTCCCCCGCTCAGGTCCAGCAGGCTCCCATCCAGGAGGTCGATCTGTCCAAGGGCGACTAGGGCCAGGGCCCCTCCGCCTCCC
>PXDE01000427.1 GCA_003566475.1 PVC group bacterium
CCGACGACCAGCGTGCGGACCTGCTCGGGTGCATGGGCCATCCGCTGGTCCGCACCCCGCACCTCGACCGGCTGGCCGCCGAGGGCACGCTGTTCACCCGCGCCCGCTGCACCAGCCCGCTCTGTACGCCCAGCCGGGCCTGCCACTACACCGGCCAGTGGGAACGCCGCCACGGGGTCAACTTCAACAGCCGGACACCCCTCGCCCCGGAGGCCTGGGAGGCAGGGTTCGTGGGTCGGCTGAAGGCGGCCGGCTACTGGACGGCGTGGGTGGGAAAGAACCATGTCCCGGCCGGACCCGGCGGGTATGGAAGCGGGTATTTCGAGAGCTGGTTCGACGCCTGGTGGGGCAACCACGGGCATAGCAGCTTCTACCCCAAGGAGCTTGGAGGCGGGACGGGCCGGATCTACGCCGCCGCCGAGGCCGACACCCAGGCCGAGGTGTTCGCCGAAGGGGCGCTGAACCTGCTCGACCCCGACCCCGCGTTCCTCGACCGCGCCCCTGAGCCGTTCCCCCGGCGTCCGGCCGACCGGCCGTTCTGCCTTTGCGTGACCTTCAACCTGCCCCACGGCGCCGCGTGCAGCACCATGCAGCTCCGGCCCACCGACGACGACCTCTACCGCTCCGCCTACCGCGAGCGCATGAACGACATCCCGTTGCCCCCGACCTGGCGGCCGTGGAAGCAATCCCACGCCAAACTGCCGCTTTCTGTGTACAACGGCGTGTGGATACCCGACTACGACTACGTCAAGACCCCGCAGGATCTGCGCGAGCGGATCGTCCGGCAGAGTCAGGCGGTCGCCGGCGTGGACCGGTTCGTGGGGCGGCTGCGGGCCGCCCTCGCCGCCATCGGCGAGGCCGGGCGCACGGTCATCGTGTTCTCCACCGACCACGGGCTGCTCCTGGGCGAGCATGGGCTGGGCGGCAAGGCGCTGCTCTACGAGCCCGCTCTGCGCATCCCGCTGATCATCCACGATCCGCGTCCCGGGATGGCGCGGGGACAGCGGAGCCCGGCCATGGCGGCGGTGCCGGACCTGGCCCCCACCGTGCTCGACCTGTGCGGGCAGACCGTGCCGCAGACCATGGACGGGGTCAGCCTGGCCCCGATACTGCGCGGGGAGTCCATGAGCCCGCGGGACACCCTGTTCGTCGAGAACCGCTTCGACGACCAGAACTACCCGCGCTGCGAGGGGATCCTGCACGGTGCGTGGAAGTATCTGCGCTACTTCCGTCGCACCGAGGATCCCGCCCAGGAGGGCCAGCGCCTCCGGGGAACCCTCGACGACTACACCGCCTGCGGCCCGCGCACCCTGGACGGCCGCGAGGCCCCCGTCCACGAGGAGGTGTTCGACCTCGATGCCGACCCGCACGAGGAGCGCAACCTGGCCGCCAGCCTCGCATCGGACCGGCTCGCCGACCTGCGCCGCCGGTGCGACGAGGCCGGCCGGGCCGCCGCCTCCGGTGGTCTCAGCCATTTTTGAACCACGGATTCACCCGCGCGCTTCACGGCGGGATGCGCGGTGGACACGGTTTATAACCGTGTCTTTGCGGCGGCGGCACAAGGACGGGGACCGGCAGATACTCCGCTTGCCCAGCGGAGCCACGACCCCGCGTCGTGCGGGGAAAGTGGGCGCAGTGGGGCCGGCAGATACTCCGCTTGCAAAGCGGAGCCACCATCCCCGGCATCCCGGGCATATCATTCGGCCGGCTTGCGCAGGTCGTAGCCGAAGATGCCGCTGGCGCCGCGGATGATGATCCGTCCGTCGGCTTCCTCCTTCGCAGGCTCGGATCCGCGTCGTTCCCGTGGCCATCCACTGGCTGGCGTCCCGCCCTGCGGGAAAAGCGAGGTACGGGGTGGCCTCCGTTCGACATTCTACGTTCTGCGGTTGCCCGGAGCCCCCCCCCATCCGAACCGCGAGAATCGATAGGGATAGCGAGCCGTCGAGGGCCTGGCCCGGAAACAGATCCGCGCCAGGCCTACCTTGCTGCCGAGAACGAGGGCGGTTCGGTTCTGATCCGCCTCATCGCCCGGGGCAAAGGGGTTCAGGGTCAGGCTGCTCAGCGTCGGCGAGCCCGCCGCCATTCGCTATCGCTATCGCTATCGCTATCGCTGACGGTTCTCGCGGATCGGATGGCCGACGCGGGGCAAGCCGCCGCCGGTTCAATGGGGTAGGGACAGGCCCGCCCTACGGAGGATTCATCGCCGGCAAGACGCTGCGTTCGGTCAGCAGCAGCGGATGGTCGGCCACCGGCAGCATAGCGGACAGGTCGCCGCCTTGTTCGCGTTGCGCTCCGCTCAGGTCGTACACCGTTCCATCCAGAGCATCGACCATGACCGGTTGAGCCCAGCGGGCCTGGGAACCATGCCAGCAATGCAGGCAGGCGGATTGCGGCGGCAGGTCGTGGCCGATATCGGCCGGGTACCACCAGGCATAAAGGGGGCTGCCCTGGCGGATGAAGGAGGCGGACATGATCGCCGCCAGGTCCAGTCGCGGTCCGGCGGCGACATCCGACGCGGCCGTGGCGTGGAACAGCATGTCAGCGGGTTGCGTGTCGTCGTCAAACAGCGCGCAGAGCACCTGGACGGCGCGGTAGGACGCCTTGGGCGTGTAGTCCTCGCCATGCAGCAGGCCCATATACTGGTTCTCACCGGTCGGTCGGTCCTTGATGTAATGGAACAGATCGACCAGATGGAAGTACTGGGTGTGATCCAGGTCCATCGCGAGGTCCGTGAGGATGCGACGCAGGGCCCACTTGGCCTGCTTGATCTCATCCAGGCCGGCGATGGCCCGAAACTCGCCCAGACCTGAGTCGCGGGACGGACATCCGCATTCCCCCTGCCAGAGCTGGCAGCCCGGGGCATGGGTGGCGACCAGCCGCCGCAGGACCGCCACTTCGCTGCGGTAGCCGCGTTCGGGGATGGCGTTGTAGGGATGGAAGGACACCGCGTCGATCCATCGTCCCATGCCCTGGATGAAGCAGGCCTCGATGAAGTCGTATTTCCTCCAGGGATTCGGGCAGCAGAAGGCGCCGCCGATGATCGTGGCCTGGGGAACGGCGGCGCGGACGATGGGCGAGGTCAGGGCCAGCAGCTCCAGATAGCGGGCGGGGTCGGGCGGGCCCGGCAGCCAGAAGTTGTCGGCGTTGGGCTCGTTCCAGACCTCCCAATGCCGGACGCGGCCGTCAAAATGCCGGGCCAGGGCCTGGACATAGGCGCACCAGGCATCGATCGCCTCTTGGCCATAGTACAGCGGCACCCGGCCACGGGCGCTCGGATGCGGTGCATCGGGGGTATAGAGCACATTGCCGAAGCTCAGGCTGAAGAAGGGCTGCACCCCGATCGCACGCAGGTTGTCCACGACCGCATCGAGCCACGCGAAATCATAGCGGCCCGGCTCGGGCTCGCAGAGGTTCCAGCCGGTCTGGACCCGCGCCCATTTGGCGCCCAGCTCAGCCAGTGGTGCATAGGTGCGCTGGGGGTCGAAATGATGTCGTTCCAGGGTCTCGAAGCCGATGCCGATGCGCGAACCGGCGATGGTGTCGGAGCGGCGTGGGGCGATGCGGCCACAGGGGCGCAGGCCAAGGTCGGTGCAGAGATGGCTAAGGCTCATCGGAGGGTTCCTTCGGGTGATGGGGGCGGCGGCCCGTCCGGCTTCGGCATCCGCCGGACGGGGTTCGGGCGTATCGGCCTGACGAAAACGTCCGCCCCCATGTCGCGGCGGGGCGCCCCCGTCATGGGGGCATGGCACAGAGAAATCCGCGGGTGGCGCATCCGCTACATGTCCTCCGCTTCCGGCAGGAGCTGGACCGTGGAGCCGCCATCCACCACGAGCCGCTGGCCGACGATCCTGGCGGCCGCGTCGCTCGCGAGAAAGAGCACGGCATCGGCGATGTCGCGGCCCCGCGCCTCGACGTGCAGCGGAATGCCGGCGCGACGCCTGGCCTCGACCCCCTCCGCGAGCGAGTCCCACCGGTCGGTGCGGAGGAATCCCGCGACGACGGCGTTGACGCGGATGCCGTGCGGGGCCAGCTCCACCGCCATCGCGCGGGTCAGCCCATCCACCGCGGACTTGCTGGCGATATAGGCGGTTCGGTTCCGGATGGCACGCTCGGCCGTCGTCGAGCCGATGTTGATGATCGTCCCGGATTTCTGGCCGAGCATCATCCGGGCGGCCCCCTGCGCACAGGCGTAGGTGCCGAACACGTTGGTGCGGAAGACCGCTTCGAGCACGTGGCGAGGCGTGTCCGCCAGCGTATGGCCGACACCCTGGATGACGGCGTTGTTGACGAGGACATCCAGACGCCCGCACCGCTCCTGCAATCGCGCGAACATGCCGTCGATCTGTTCCTGGACACAGATGTCGGCGGTCGCCTCGAATACCGTGCCGCCATAGGTCTCGCGCAGCCGTTTCGCCTCGCGCTCGACATCATCGCGCGCGCGCCCGTTCAGGGCGATGACGGCGCCCTCGTCGGCAAACGCTTCGGCGATGGCCAGACCCGTATTCCGCACGGCGCCCGTGACGAGCACAACCTTGTCGGCAAACCGCTTGCCGGAAGCCTGCGTCATGCCCGTCCCCCTTCCGATGGACCGCCAAACCAGCCCCCGGCGCCTTCGGGTCGGATCTGGGTCAGATCCCCGTTGTAGTGGCGAAGGTCGTGCGGCTGGTACGGGTGCTTGGCCAGCTCCTCCTCGTTGATGTCGATGCCCAGGCCCGGGCGGTCGGGGATGCCCATCAGGCCGTCAGCGAAGTCGATCTGCTCGGTGGTCAGCAGATGGCGGTAGGGCACGTCGTTCGACATCGTCTCGAGCAGGTGGAAGTTGGGCGTGCAGGCGGCGATCTGCAGGGTCGCGGCATTGGTGATGGCGCCGATGGGGTTGTGCGGGCACAGCGGGAGGAAGTTGCACTCGCCCATCGCCGCGATCTTGCGGATCTCCAGGATGCCGCCGCAGTGCGACAGGTCGGGCTGCAAATAGTCGGCGGCCTTGCGGTCAATCAGCTCCTTGAAGTCCCAGCGGGTGTAGAGCCGTTCGCCCGCCGCGATCGGGATGTTGATGCGGCGCTTGACCTCGGCGAGACCATCGAGGTCGCCCGGCGGCAACGGCTCCTCGAACCAGGTGATGTCAAAGGGCTCCAGAGCCAGGCCGACCCGCACCGCCGTGGGTACGTTGAAGCGACCGTGGCCCTCGATCAACAGCAGCATGTCGCGGCCCACCGCCTCTCGCACCGCGGCGACGCAGTCGATGGCGATGGAGAACTCCTGGGCGGTGAGGTTGAGGTAGGCTGAGCCGAACGGATCCCACTTAAGGCCCTTGAAACCGAGCTTGGCCGTCTCCATGGCCTTGGCCGCGAACTCCTTGGGACTGCGCGCGCCGGCGAACCAGGCGTTGGCATAGCAGGGCACGCGCTCGCGCACCTTGCCGCCGAGGAGCTGGTAGACCGGCACGCCAAGGGCCTTGCCCTTGATGTCCCACAGCGCCATCTCGACTCCGGACAGGGCGGTGGTCAGCACGGGGCCCCCGCGCCAGTAGGCGTCGCGGTGGTTGTCGGCCCAGAACCGCTCGATCCCATGCGGATCCTTGCCGATCAGATACCGCTCGAGCTCGCGGACGGCCGCTTCCACCGCCAGCTCCCGGTGTTCGAGCGTGGCTTCGCCCACTCCGTAGATCCCGTCATCGGTCATGATCTTGAGGACAACCCAGTTCGTGCGATAGACATCGCATAGGAAGGTTCTGATTCCCGTGACTTTCATGTCGGGGCCCTAGCTCCTGACGAGGGGGAGGTGGCCCTTGCCGGAACCGGAGGTCTCGTCGCCATGGTCCGGGAACAGCTTGCCGGGCCCGAGAAGATCCCGCGGACCGGCCGCCAGCAGGGCCATGACCCGCCACGGTCCGGATGGGCGGAGTGCGGAGCGTGGCGGACGGGACGGCGGCATGGCGGACTCCTGGGTTGGGTGTCGTGCGGACACCCTACCGTGCCGCGATCACTTGGCAAGGCCATTGGACCCCCAGCGCCCAGGGGGAGAGCCAGGGTTCAGGGGTCAGGGTTCAGGGGTCAGTCGCCGCCGCTGAATCCCTGGGCTCAGCCGGATGGGGGGAGAGACGGCTGGCACGCGGCGGGATACGCGATGCGCGATACGGGATCCGACTTCGCTCAGAAGCTTCGTCGGACAAGTTGCGGGATGCGGGCTCGGCCCTCCTCAACGTCCTGTAGCGGCCGCTCGACTGAGTCTGCGAAGGGGAGCGGCTTCCTTCAGGCGGGCAAGGATCTCGTCCCCCGCGTCGTCCCCCGCGTCGTCCCCTCCCAC
>PXDE01000221.1 GCA_003566475.1 PVC group bacterium
ACCGGTCCTTCTCGGCCGGCCCCAGGCGCATCACCCGGTCCACGATGCGGCTCATCACATGGTAGCAGGTCCGTCCCTCTCCCTTCGCTCTCGGCGTTCGCATGGCGCTGTCCTCCGGTGGTCGGCCCGGCGGAATGCCGGGCCTCTACCCCTATTACAGGTTCGGGATCGAGACTTTGCCGAAAATAGTTGGCCTGTCCCCAGCCAAGGGCCTGTCCATTCTCGGCGGAACCATCTGTTGGTGTGGATCTTATGGGAAAGAAGTGGTCGCGAAGAAGAATCTGTCCCTTGGCTCGCCCCGGGCCGTGGAGCAGACCTGTCCCTAATAAGCAAACTAGGCCTGTCCCTTGTACCGCCTAACGCCCTTGCAGAGAAGACCTGTCCCTTGCGAATCTGTTGGTCATTCGAGCCGGATCGCCCGCAGGAGAGGGCTGGTCGCGGACGCTTCGTTCCTCTATGGATAGGTGCATATGGGAAATGACTCCTTCCGCGATGTCGACGCCCTGCTGGGCCGGGTAGCCGCGGACCATCAGGTGCCGGGCCTGGCCGCGGCGACCACGGTGGACGGGGAGGTCGCCCATGTCGCGACCTATGGATGGCGCGACCTCGCCCGGAAGCTGCCCATGACCCCGGACAGCCCGTCGCGCTGGTTCTCTATCTCCAAGGCCATCACCGTCCTGGCCCTGGCCCGGCTGGTCGAGGAGGGGGAGATCGGCTGGGACGACCCGGTTTGCGCCCGCGTTCCGGGCCTGCGGTTCGCCGACCCTGTGGCCACCGAACGCGCCACCGTGCGCGACTGCGTGCTCCACCGGACCGGGCTTCCCGCCGGTGACTGGACCTGGTGGCAGGGCCCGTCCGATCCCGCGGCCCTGGTGGCCCGGGTCGCCCATTTGCCCTGTTCCGCCGGGTTTCGGAGCGGGTTCTTCTACCAGAACCTCCATTTCACTATCCTGGGTGAGGTCATCCGCTCGGCAGGCACCGACTGGCATCAGGCCGTTCGGGATCTCCTCGGCCCGATCGGCATCCGCCCCATCACCAGGCTAGCCGACTTCGTGGCCGCCGACCGGGTGCTGGGCTACGGCCCCAACGGGTTCACCCCGCCCAACCCCGCCGCCGACTTCGACTTCGAGGCCATCGCCCCGGCCAGCGCGGTCTGCGGAAGCATCCTGGAACTGGCCCGCCTGAGCGCGGCGGTGGCCGATGGTGGGAAGGGCCTGCTGCCGCCGGAGCGGTGGCGGGAGGTCACGCGGCCGGTATGGGGCCAGCCCGCCCCGATCTGGCCCGAGATGCGTCAGCCCAGTCTGGCCATGGCCGGGAGCAGCCTGGCCTATCGGGGCGAGTTGGCCCTGCGCTGGGCCGGGGGCTGGCAGGGCTACACCGCGCACCTGCTCGCCCTTCCCGAGCGCCGGATCTCCGCCTGCGCCCTGGTAAACCGAACGGCCAGCCCCACCTCCGATCTGCTGGCCTTCTCTATGCTCGACCGCGCGGCCGACTGGGATCCCGCGCCCTGGGAATGGCGGTTCCTGGAGGACAAGCGGCGGATGCGCAAGGCGGCGGAATCGCGCCGGGCCAAGCGGTTGGAAGCTGCCCGCAGCGCCGCCTGGCCCTGCGGGGTGGACGGGCTGGTCGGATGGTTCGAGCACCCGGCCTATGGCCCGTTCGAGGTCTCCGCCGACGGAGGCGAGCCCCGGCTGCGTTTCCGCGACACGGATCTCGCCCTGTTCCCTCAATCCGACGGCTCCGTCCTCGCCGACAGCATGGACACCGTCGACGTGGTGTGGACGCTTCGGCCGGAGATCGGGGACGGGCGGGTGACGGCCTGGCTGCTCGGCCCCGACGACCCGTCGGCGCCCTGCCGGTTCGGGCGGATGCCGTAGCTCGACGCGGCTGCCTGCGCCGGGCTTTGGCAGGCAGGCCAAGCGTTCAGCTCGCACGCGGGCACAAGCCCGGCCCGCGTGCAGCTCCGCTTCGGGCGAGTACTCGGCGGCGTGCTCATCGGCATCTGAATCCTGGCGGATTCAGCTACGAGAGGCGGACGTAGCCACGGGGGGATCCTTTGCCACCCGCAGGCCGGCCACGAGACACAGGCGCCTCCTCCAGCCTTGAGACCGTCTCCGGGGTAGACTATGCAAAGGGTCACCCACAGAGGAGATCTGCCCATGACCCGAACCCGAATCTCCGCCCTGCTGGTCGCGGGGACAACAGCCTGTGTCGCGCCGGCTCTTCGCGCCGAGGCGCCCCGGCTCGACGGCTACGTCTGGTCCATCCCCGTCACCCGGCCCGACGACTCCACGTTCCGAGCCCTGCTCTGGGTGCCGCCGGGGACGGAGCGGATCCGGGGGGTGCTGGTGGGGGAGCGCGAGTACATCGCCGACGACCCCGCCATCCGGCGGGCGGCGGCGGCCGAGAGCCTCGCCGTCATCCTGCTGCGGCCTCACTTCGACGCGCTGTTCCGCTACTGGGAGAACGATTCCGCCGCCATCCTCCATGCCATGCTCGACACCGTGGCCGAGGCCAGCGGGTACACCGAGATCGCGAACGCGCCTCTGTTCCCGTTCGGCCATTCGGTGTCGTCGGTCTATGCCAGCCATGTGGCCTACTGGAATCCCGGCCGGGTGTTCGGGCTGCTCGCGTTCAAGGGGGCTCTCATGGACCGGCCTTACCCGGAGGCATCCGTGGCCGGGGTGCCCGCGCTGGTTATCACGGGTCAGTTCGAGGAGTTCGGCCCCGGTCCTCACGGGGTGCTGCGCGACTGGGAGGACCGGGAGACGGGGTGGCGGGTGAGCCGCCAGCGCTACCTGCGCATGCGCGAGGAGGATCCCCGCAACCTCATCGCCTTCGCGGTGGATCCGGGCAGCACGCATATGGCGTGGTCGCCCGAGAATGGCGAGCTGACCGGCCTGTTCATCCGCAAGGCGGCCGCCCTGCGCATTCCCGACTGGCCGGTGGACGCCACGGCGCCGGTGGTCTGCCGGGAGATCGATCCGACCCAGGGCGTGCTCTCCAGCGCGGCCGTGCATAACCCGGCCCTGATGCGTTATGCCCCCCATGACGAGTTCCGGGGCAACCGGACCTGGACCTGGTGGCATCCCGACGCCGAGTTCGCGGAGGCCTGGACGAAGTACCACGAGGGCGGGTTCGGCCTGCGCACCCAGTATGTGGCCTTCCGGCGCCCCGGCACGGACCGCATCATCCATGCCCGGCACGACATGCGCTATCAGATCGACCCCCACTGGATCGGGCCGGACACGTTCCAGGTGGAAGGGGCGTTCCTCATGGAGGTCCGCGACCGCTA
Source organism: PVC group bacterium (assembly GCA_003566475.1). Lineage (GTDB taxonomy): Bacteria > Verrucomicrobiota > Kiritimatiellia > SS1-B-03-39 > PXDE01 > PXDE01. The sequence goes on from PXDE01000221.1 coordinate 3,296, forward strand.
CGCCCCGCCCGAGCCCCCGCTGGGCCATGCCGAGGGCCCCATCCAGTTCCGCATCCACCGCACCAGCGATTTCGAGCAGATCGGTCCCGACACCTTTCGCATGGTCCGCTACGGCGACCGGCGGGCGGACGGTCACATTCTGGCCTACCACCGCGGCGACGAGACCTACCGCAAGGCCGAGCAGCCGGCCATGCTGCGGATCAACCGGCTGAATCGGGGAGAGACCCAGGCCATCGACTTTCCTGAGTTGCCGGACCTGACTGTGGGTATGGCGCCGGTCGAACTCCGGGCGACCAGTGACCGGGGCCTACCGGTGACCTATACCGTCGATCACGGCCCGGCCCGCATCGAGGACGGAAAGCTCGTGCTCACCCCCATCCCGCCCCGGGCCCGGATGCCATTGGAGATCCAGGTCACCGCGTACCAGTGGGGAAGCGCGGTCGAACCCTTCGTGCAGACGGCCGAGCCGGTTTCCCGGACGCTGAGGGTGCGGGGGGAGTAGCGGGCAGGGCCGAGGGCGAGGATCACGGGCTTTTCCTCCGTCCTTCCCGGCGTCGTCTGAATCCTGGCGGATTCAGCTACAGGAAGGCCCTCCCGTAGCCGAACGCGCCAAGCGTTTGGCCGCCTATGGGAACGACCCCGGCGAGCGCGAAGCTCCGCTGCGGGCGCGGTTCCGGCGCGTTCCCTGTTGCGTCCACGGCCTTGGCGGCCGCGGCTACGGGTGGCGGACATAGCTACGCGCAGGCCCTCCACGTAGCTGGACGCGCCAGCGTTCAGCCGACTGCGGGGACGGGGCTGACGGGGTTAAATCCCCTTCAGCTTCTCTACCTCCTTCTGCTAGGCTCCCGCCCATGGAATCCATCCCCTTCGGCTGCGGCTTCAATCTCCAAAACTGGTTCTCCTGGAAGGGCAAGCCGCCGACGCCGGTGGACCTCCGGATTCTCGACTTCATGGCCGCCGAAGGCTTCACCTTCCTCCGCTGGCCCATGGACTACCGGTTCTGGGTGCGGGATCACCGCTACCGGGAACCCGACCTGGCTGTGCTAGAGGGACTGCGGGAGGTTCTGGAGGCCGCCCGGTCGCGGGGCATCCACCTGTGTCTGAATCTTCACCGGGCGCCCGGCTATTGCATCAACCGTCCCGAGACCGAGCCTCACAACCTATGGACCGAGTCCGAGGCTCAGGACGGGTTCGCCTTCCAGTGGCGGACCCTGGCCCGGATGTTCCGGGGGGTGCCGGGCGCCGAGCTGAGTTTCGACCTGCTTAACGAGCCGCCGCACGAGACCTGGAAGCCGAAATGGCGGTTCTCCCGGGCCGCCCACGAGCAGGTGATGCGGCAGACGCTGGCCGCCATCCGCGAGGAGGATCTCGACCGGCCGGTGGTGGTGGATGGCCTGGGGGCGGGCAATCACCCGCTACCGGAGCTGGCCGACACGGGCGCGACTCAGAGCACCCGGGGCTACCAGCCCATGCCGGTGTCGCACTTCAAGGCGGAGTGGGTCGAGGGACACGAGTCGTTCCCACAGCCGGTTTGGCCTGGCCTGGAATGGGACGGGAAGTTCTGGGACGTGGACGTGCTGCGCGAGCACTACCGCCCGTGGCGGGAACTCGAGGCGACCGGGGTGCGGGTTCATGTGGGCGAGTTCGGGTGCCATAGCCACACGCCCCAGTCCGTCGCCCTGGCCTGGCTGCGCGATCTGGTCGGTCTGTTCCGGGAGTTCGGCTGGGGCTATGCCCTGTGGCGGTTCGACTCCCGCTTCGGCATCTCCGGTCACGGCCGCGCCGGCGCCCGGTGGGAGACGCGGCACGGGATCGAGGTGGACCGGGATATGTTGGAGATTCTTAGACCCTGATGATGGATGGGTGGATGATTGGATGGCTGGATGATTGGATGGGTGGATGGGTGGGGCTGCGGTTGAGGGGGGGCTCGCCATGTGGGGCGCGTCGTGGCAACCTGTCGGGCATGAAGCCGTCGGAGCCTGAGAAACCGGACTCGCCGTCTCCAGAGCATGGGGACGAGGCCTGGCTCTCGCCCTATCATGCCTCGGCCTGGCTGGCCCTCACCCCGGGCGAGCGTCTGGCCCGGTCGTGGGCTCTCCGCCGACGTCTCCCCGACCCGCGTGCCGTTCATGATCGAAAGCTTTTTCCGAAGCCTTGAGGCGGAAGGGGTCGCCTACCTGCTGATCAGCGGTCAGGCGGCAGTGCTCTATGGGGCTTCGACGTTCTCCGAGGATATCGACCTCTGGATCGATCCCGGCCCGGACAACGCGGACGCGCTGGTGCGGGCCCTGGCCGCGTGCGGGGCCCGCTACTACAAGCTCACGCCGCCGCTCTCGGGGGAATTCCTCCGGGAAGGCCACGGGTTCCACTTCCTGATTCCGGACGATCCCGAGGTGTTTCTCGATGTCATGGGCTGCCCCCCGCGGGTGGGATCCTTCGCCGACGCCCGTCGCCGGGCCCGGACCTTGGCCACCCCGTGGGGCGATCTGCCGGTGGTCGGCATCCGCGATCTCGTCGCGCTCAAGACCACGCAGCGCATGGCGGACTACCCGGTGATCGACCGACTGGTGCTTCGCGAACTCGAGACCTGCCGTCCCCTCTCGGAGGACGACCTGGGATGGGCGGCGGAACATCTCTATACGCAGGAAGGCTGGGACGAGGCGATGACCGTCGCGCCAGACCTAGCCGGCCGACCGGACCCCGATTCGGCGCTGGGCCGGTATGTCCGCACCGCATCTTCCGGAGAGGAGGCGCCCCGGGAGGTCCGGGACGGGGCCGAGCGCGAGCTGTGGGAGAAGATGCAGGCCGCCCGCGATGCGGATCGCACGCACTGGAAAAACATCATTGACCAACTCCGGGAACTGCGGCGGCAGGGGCTCCTGGTTCCGGAGGGAACCCCGGTCGCCCCTCCGGGCGGTCGGCCAGACGGCTGAACGCCCCAGATTCCACCCACCCATCCATCCACTCATCCATCCCCCCCCC